>JAGCIP010000047.1 GCA_017648525.1 Clostridia bacterium | reverse complement strand
GATAAACTAAAAAACTATCCCCAGCGCAAAAATTCCCACCTGCGGTCGTTTCTTCATAAGGATTAAGTGGACGAGTAGAATACTGTGTATTATAAAAATTAAATCCCCAATGCAAAAAACCTTTTGCCCCCGTTTCATATATCTGTGCGCCTATTATCTCCGTCCTTTGAAGTGGTGTGTGGAAATATCTATTTGACAAATAATTATCGTCAATATCAATGCAATAATACAATAACTTCTTTGTGTTTTCAAACAATTCAAACTCTTTACTTCTAGTACATACCGCAGGGAGCGTTACCGCCTTGTTCTTTACTATATCAAAATGCGATATTGCGTCAAAAGTTTTAAGTCCGTAATTATTAGCCTTTATAAATTCTGCTAACTTAAGGTAAGTTTCTATGTCTTCTCCGTGCGGTTCGTCGGTTAAGTGCATATAAGTATTGTCATATATTCCAAGTTCTTTTAAGTGTTCTACCATGCTCTTTAGGTATTGCCTTAAGAACTCTAAATAATTTTCATCAGTTGACTTTACGTCCCAATCAAACGGCATTTTGCTTTCGACATTTTCGGTTATAAATATTTGAGGGCAAAACTTTCCGCCCCATTGTGTAAACAAGTGCGATAGTTCAAAGTATTTTATACCATATTCCTTTCCCGTTGCCACGTATTTATCAAACTTGCTAAAATCAAAGAAATACTCGTCGCCTTTCTTTTCTACTTCAACTAATTGCGTAGTCAATCTTTCTCCACCAACAGCAGTATCTAGCGGTGGCGTAAATACAGGCACTAACAACATATTATTACCCATTTTAACGTAGGCTTTTAGGAATTTCTTAAAATATTCGTAATATTCTTCGCCAAAAGGTTTAACCCCGTAATAATTACATATTCCGTCGTTATGGAACCAATGCGTGATTACTAAATCGGTTTCAACCAACTTTTCTGGTAATACGTTAAGCGGGAATAATATATTTTCATCCGCTATTTCTATCTTGATATTATGTACGCCTACTTTTTTTTCAGTTGCGGGTATTTCTATAAATAAAGTTGCAGTTTCGCCAGCTTGCAATTCTATCGTATCCGTTTTACAAAGTAGGTCTGGGTACATATGGTCTTTTGCGTATACGTAATAATCATCTGTATTTTTATCTAAATAAAAGTCGCCTTTCATTTTCTTTACTTCGTATACGTTTATTTCTATATCACTTTCTACTTTGATTTTTGAAGATACGGATTTTTCCGCTTCTAAGTATAATTGAAATGAAAAACTTTCGTTCTTTAAGCAAGTCCCATCTTTTATGTTTATACAATCGTCTTTATTAAATATTTTTACGTTTGAGGTTGATATCGTGATTTCCATTTTTGATTCTCCAAGTATTATAATATTAAATCCATTCAACTGTAAAAGTATCTTCTACTTCTTCTATTAATTTTGCATTTTCAACGCCAAAATTCGAATTGTTTAGAATTATACGTCCTTTATTTTTTCCGTAATTTCTTAAAACTGTTTTACCCAAAAAATTATTAACAACAAATCCGTTAAAGACTACTTTTTTAAGATTTGCAGAGCGTATTAAACAGTCATCACTATAATCTTTAGAAAGTTCAAAAGCAACGTTGTTAAATGAGAATTCAAACGGCACATCTTTATCGCCGTATGCAACAATAGGCACAGAAAGATTTTTAGCCGAAACGTTTTTGAACGTAATATCATAAAGTGGTTTGTTTTTTTGCCAAACTTCGTTTCCAGAATAATTATAATGCAAAAATTTTTCAGGGCTGTCAATAGTGCAGTTTTCAATGACGATTTTAGATGGTTTTTTCTTTATTTTCAATCTACAATCGGCATAATATGTGAAAAAACTTTTCATTCTATAACGATGCTTGGGATTTTCTTCATCAGTAAGTAAAACACCGGTTTTCTTTTCTTCGTCGGTCAAAAAATAACGGTGAACATACTTTGAATTTCCATTTATTTTACAATTACTAATTTTAACCTTATTCCCAGCAAATCTAAACGCATTACAAGCAGACGATAACCTACAATTATTTATCTTTACTTTATAATTTGCATATCCAGCAATACAATCGTCACCCGTATTAAAGTCGCAATCGTCTATAATTACGTTTTTACAGCCAAACACATCAAAACCATCGTGTCCACCTTTAATCGTTCCACCTATACTAGTTATGTTCTTACAATTCCAAATACAGTACGCCCAATTTGCGCTATTTATAACATTAACACCCAAAAAATTTATATTATTAGTTTCGGCAACACATATACAATGAGGGCCCCTATACCCCTCTTCGCCTTTATCGTCATAGCAATCTCTACCGTCTATAAGCGACCCATTTTCACCAATAATACTTACGTTTTTTGCCTTGTAAACCTTAATAAGCGAGTTAAACCATCTTCTACCAAAATGCATTCCATCTATTGAGCGACCATTAATTTTTGTTTCGTTAGTAAAAAGATAAGACGGCACAGGCTCAATCTTATCTTTTTGCAATGTGTTATAGTCGTTTGGATTTCTTGAGCCGATTATTTTTGCGCCTTCTAATAGATGTAAAGTGGTGTTAGAGCGAAGCCTAATTCCGCCCGTTAAATACTCACCAGCTGGAACGATTATCTCTCCACCACCTTTTTTAAAACAAAAGTCTATCGCTGATTGTATACTCTCAGTTTGTAGTTCATTACTCCCGCTTTTTGCACCAAAATTGACTATACTTATTCTTAATTTATAACTTCTTAAATTCTTCATCATTTTTAAACTACAATTAATCTAGCCCATATGAACGTAAGGCGTGCCGTCCGACCAAGGTGTTGAGATTGCCTCTATATATCTATCAACAACTTCTTGCTTTTGCTTAAAATCAGGGTTTGAACAGCAAGAAATAGTCGGCTCGCTACCATTTGTTCCCCAAAACGGCGTTTCTTTATCGTTTTCGTATTTTTTACGTTCTTCTTCATTCTTAAAGTCGGGAATATCAAAAGGTCTATTTTCTAATATGCTTCTAAATCCTAATATTCCAACTGCAGCCATCGTGGTCGCAAAATACACGTCCATTTCAGGCTTTACGTTTTCTCTTATACATCTAAAGAACTCTTTTATTACGTAGTAATCGCCCCCACCGTGTCCTGCTTTTTCGGCTTCTACTCTGTCTGCTTCAGTTTCGTGTTTTGGTGTGTAGCGATTATGTACCTTCATACCTTCGGGTACAGCCCATTTTGTGTAGTTCAATATTACTTCGTTATCACCATTCCACTCTTTACGCACGTTTTCAATTTGACCTTTTGTTCCACATACCCTATATGAATCTTCTCTACAGCCAAAGCAGACGTGCCCAGTTATACGGAATACCGAATAATCATCAT
>JAGCIP010000046.1 GCA_017648525.1 Clostridia bacterium | reverse complement strand
GTAGTATTTTTGCCTGTAAGCGTTGTGGTTAAATACGTTATATTCTTTTTATTTTCAATGCCGTCTGCAACAAGTTCTGCCTTGTTTGCGGTACAATTTGGTGGGGATAGCGAGTCGGCATCTGTATTTGTATTACTATCAACTATATTATGTATAGTAACAATACCTTTAACTTATCTAATATTTAGCGGAGCGTTAGGCGCAATCGTGTAAAAATAAAAAAGCACCTATCATAGGTGCTAATCTTTTTGGCAGGGGTAGATGGATTCGGCGCCTGTGCGCCCTTCTCCGATAAAAGGTGGGTGTCCACCTTTTAGCCTACGGCAAAATTGCAAGCAATTTTTCTCCCCATTCGAATCCATTATCAAAACAACAAAAAATAAAAGCAACACTTGTGGTTGCTTTTATTTCTCTTGGCAGGGGTAGATGGATTCGAACCAACGAAGTGACGGAGTCAGAGTCCGTTGCCTTACCGCTTGGCGATACCCCTATTTATTTGCTATTGTATTGTAACAAATACTTAAAGTTTTTACAAGCATTTTTACTCAATTTTATATTTTTTATATTTTTAACTTTTGATAAAAAGCAAGCCCACGTTTGACAATACCAGCCATATTGTGTTAAAATAAACTTATTAAAAATATAATTTACAAAAGAGATGAATTATGGCAAAAGTTAACGTAAGAGAGAAAATTAACAAAACTAAAACAAAAAGACCTAATTTTATTTACAATATTTTAGGTTGGGTTTGGAAGTGCTTCGTAGCAAAAAAGTATAACGCGCACTACATCTTTAAGACCAAAATAAGCAAGAAAGACGGCCCGTTTATTATGATTAGTAATCACGCATCGCGTATGGATTACATTTACACGGGTGTTCCGCTATTGCCTAACCGTATGAACTTCGTTGCGGGGTATAACGAATTTTTCCGTTCGCACTTAGCAGGTGTTTTTGGAATATTGAAGGTTATTCCTAAAAGGAATTTCGTACCAGACAACTACACGATTAGAGAGATAAATAGAATTATCAAAAACGGTGGGAACATAATGATTTTCCCAGAAGGTATGAGTTCTATTGCGGGCGCAAACCAACCGATTGCTATCGGTACGGGCAAATTACTTAAACACTATAAAATCCCCGTATATTATGCGGTAATTAAGGGTGGATATTTGACTAGTCCTAAATATAATTTAAAAGATAGGCTTGGGCGAGTTGAAGTTGTTATTGATAAACTTTTCACGCCCGAACAATTAGCAAGCCTTACGCCCGAACAAATTGAAGACCAAGTGAATAAGGCGATATATCACGACGATTTTGCTTGGAATAAAAAAGAGCAAAATCATTACGATATAGGAACAGACGGGGCAGAGCATATGGAAGATTTATTGTTCTGGTGTCCTAAGTGTAACGCTCAACACACAATGAAAGGTGAAGGAAATAAATTTTATTGCACGGCTTGTGGAAATGGTATGACGCTTACCGATACATACGACTTTGTTCCGCTTACCGAAAACGACGTAATTCCTGAAACGCAAACCGAGTGGTTTAACAAGCAAAGAGAAGTTATAAAAGAAGAAGTTAAAAATGAGAACTTCTGTCTTAAAGAAAAGGTTAAACTTGGTAATTTACCTGAAGTTGGCTACCTTAAAAATCAAAAGACTTCAGAAATCGTTGGCGAAGGTGAAATAGTTTTAGACCGCACGGGACTTACTTATAACGGTACGAGAAACGGTGCGCCCTTTAACTTCCATATAGATAGTTTAGCCTTGCCGACTTACGGTATGTGCACGGATATGAGCCGTTTTTACACTTTCTATAACGGCGAGTTTATGGAATTTTACCCCGAAAATAACGTGGTTGAAAAATTTTTTCTTGCAACCGAAGAAATCCACCGCTTAAATGGTGGCAAGTGGCAAGATTTTAACTTTCAAAAATAATATAATTAAAAAATTAATCCCCGTTACGAAATATAGTAACGGGGATAATTATTTTATTTTTTAACTATTACAAATAGGTTTCCGCATAAAGCATAATCATTGAAAGTGCGGTAATCGCCGCCGTTTCCGTGCGGAGAATACGTTTTCCAAGAGAAACAACTTTTGCTCCACTTTCGGTTGCAAGGTCCACTTCGCTTTGCTCAAAACCGCCTTCAGGACCGATAAATATACCGATTTTCATACCACTCTTAATATTTTTTAGCGCATCTTTAGTGCATTCCATACCAAAACTGTTTTCGTAAGGAAGAATAACAAGGTCTAAATCTTTGCAAAAATCGATAGCATTTTTAAAGCTCATAGGTGGGTATACCTTGGGAATGCTAGTCCTTTTACTTTGTTTGCTTGCGCTTTCTGCAATCGCTTGCCATCGTGCAGTTTTAGATTCTTTTTTCTTTTCTTCTATTTTGACTATTGAGCGGGCGGTGTCCACGGGGATTATTGCATCTGCGCCAAGTTCAACTGCCTTTTGAATAATTAGTTCTAATTTATCGCTTTTTGGCAAGCCTTGAAATAAGTATATATTTATAGGCAAAGAAGTGTCCATATAATCACTTTCCAAAATCGTAAGCAAAATTTCGCTATCGGTAATCTTTGAAATTTCACAAAGGTTACATTTTTGGTCGTGGCTTATTAAAACTTGTTCGCCAACTTTTAGTCTAAGCACGTTTTTGGCGTGGTTATAGTCCTTGCCGTCAAGGTGATAATAACTTCCGTCAAAACGGTCTTTTTCTATAAAAAAATTATACATATAATATTCCTTTAAGATTAATTCATAAATATTTTAACACAAAAATAAACTAATGGCAAGGTATTTTTATTAAACATAAAATATAGTCGATTAAACCGTTGACAAAAAAATTTTAAAGTATTAAAATCATTTAGGTTGATTAGGAGATTGTTTATGGAAACACAATATATTTTATTAACTTTATCAATAGCGTTGTTTGCAGGGTTAATGCTTTCACGTCTTGCAAAATTAGTTAAATTGCCCGCAGTTACTGGATATCTTGTTGCGGGTATTTTAGTCGGTCCGTTTTGTCTTGGTGCGTTTAACGTATCGGGCTTGGGCTTTCATCACACCGATATTAGTATTTACGGAATAATATCAGACGTTGCCTTAGGATTTATTGCATTTTCTATCGGTAATGAGTTTAGACTTTCTCAACTTAAAACCATAGGAAAACAAGCGACTGTTATAGGTATTCTTCAAGCCGTAATAACCACTTTAATCGTTGACCTTGCGCTCATAGTTTTACATATTATTATTCCCGATAAACTTTCGTTATCTTCGGCAATAGTGTTAGGTGCGGTTGCATCTGCAACAGCGCCTGCTGCAACATTAATGGTTGTTCGTCAATATAAGGCGAAAGGCCCGCTAACAGATACGCTTTTACCCGTTGTTGCGCTTGACGATGCGGTGGGCTTAGTTCTTTTTGCCGTTTCTTTCGGTATAGCAAAGGCCTTTTTACCTGGCGGAACGATAAGCGTTACCTCAATTTTGATAGAACCGTTAATCGAAGTCGTATTATCATTAGGGCTTGGCGCAGGTATGGGTTATGCATTTACTTTCTTTGAAAGATTTTTCCACTCTCGTTCAAAACGTCTTGCAATGTCGGTTGCTTTCGTTCTTTTGACCGTTGGTATATCAATGTTAAAATTTGAAGTAGCGGGCGTTCACGTGGCGTTCTCGTCCTTGCTTGCTTGCATGATGCTCGGCACGATTTTCTGTAATATTTGTGATTTCTCAGCTGAACTTATGGATAGGCTTGACCGTTGGACTGCACCTATATTTATATTGTTTTTCGTTATAAGCGGTGCGGAATTTGAATTGACCGTTTTAACCGATTTATTAATCGTTTTAGTTGGCGTGGTTTATATAGTATTCCGTTGCTTTGGTAAATATTTTGGTGCATACGCAAGTTCTAAAATGGTAAAGAGCCCTGACTCTGTAAGAAAATATTTGGGCGTAACACTTTTCCCGCAGGCGGGTGTTGCGTTAGGTATGGCAATAAAGGCTAGCAACGAGTCTAACGGACTTGGCGCGGAAGGCGAAATTATTAAAAATATAATTTTGTTTTCGGTATTGATTTACGAACTTGTTGGTCCGTACTTAACCAAGGTTGCGCTAATTAAAGCCGGTGAAGTAGACCCCGAAGGTAAGGTAAGCGCACGTCATTTACACTTGAAAAAGATGCAAGAGCAGGCAAAGGAAGAACAAACCGCTTGTGCCGATAATAAAGAATAAGAAAAATAATAATTAAGCAATAAAAAAGACGAAAATTAATTTTCGTCTTTTTTTATGTTTTTTACGGTGTTTCTAATTACTAACTCGCTACGCAAACTTATTTTTTGGTGTAAAAGATAGAATTTATTTTCTAATTTCTTAAACATTAAGTCAACCGCTAGTTCGCTTAAAGAATCAAGATTAGAGTGTACGGTTGTTAAAGAAACGTTGTAATGAGATGCAATAGGTATATCATCAACACCGATAACTGAAAAGTCATCTGGAACGTTGTCGCCGTGCATTCTTATGTTTTGAATTACGCCAAGAGCAATATAGTCGTATGAACAAAATATTGCCGTAGGTTTTTCTTTTAATGCGTAAATTTTTTCCATTGCGTTATAGCCAGCCTCTTCAAATCGAGCTTTTTCACAAAAAGTAAATTCAGGGTAAAGTGTTAAGCCCCTTTTTTGTAATTTGCTTGCGAAAATATTAGTTCGTGGTTTGCTTTTTTCATCACAAACGAGAGCGATTTTTTCGTGTCCGTTTTGGATTAAATAATCAACCGTATCTTCTAAACTTTGGCTATAAGCCGTGTTGATGCAGTCCACTTCAGAATTGTCACGTTGGGTGTTGACGGCAACGATAGGAATATCTTTACTAAATTTGATTTTGCTATGTGCAGCAATAACGATAATACCGTCAACGTCTTTGGTTTCTTGGTGAAAAGAAATTAATTCGCTTTCTTTTTTTCCACTAAAATTATTTAAAGAAAGCATAAATATTGCACCACGTTTAGTAATTTCTCTTTCCATTTTAGAAACCATAGAACTATAATATTGACTATCGATTTCAGGGCAGATTACCAAAATAACCTTTTTAGAGCGTTTTGCGTTATAATATTTGTCAAAACAACCGTTTTCTTTTGCAAGATTGAATATTTTTTCTCGTGTTTTTTCGCTAATCTCTTTGCTACCCGAAAAGGCTTTAGATACCGTGCCTAAAGACACGTTTGCAAGACTTGCTAATTTTTCTAAGTTCATAGTAACTCCTTTTCTGTATTTTAGCATATATATTTATCTATTGCAAGTAAATTTAAGTTTACGAAAAACTTTCGTAACTAATAAGGTTGACTTACGCTTTTTACGATAGTAAAATTTAAGTATAAATAAAATTTTAGGAGAGATTTTGAATGCTTAGACGTAAAACTATGGATATGGTTAACGGACCTATCTTGAAGAATTTATTTTTGTTTGCATTGCCTATTATGGCGATAAACATACTTCAAGTTCTCTTTCACGCTACTGACATTGCCGTGTTGGGCATATTTTCAAGCGATAGTGCAGTTGCTGGAACGGGGGCGACTTCACCTGTTGTAAACCTTTTTTTAGGGTTTTTCGGTGGTTTTGCGTCTGGAACTAACGTTTTAGTTGGCAGAGCGATAGGCAGAAACGATAAAGAAAGTGTTAAAAGGCATATCGGTGTTTCACTTGTTTTCGGCGTTTTATTCGGTTTTGTTTTAATGTTTATCGTTTTAATCGGGGCAAGATATTTTCTAATCTTAATGAATTGTCCCGAAAGTATTTTGGATTTAGCCGTAGTATATTTAAGAATTTACTTTTTAGGCGTTCCTATCATACTTTTTTATAATATATGCGCATCTATTATGCGTTCGGTGGGTGACACCGTTCGTCCGTTTATTTACTTAATAATCGGCGGTGTCACAAATCTTATACTAAACGTATTTTTCGTGGTTGTCT
>JAGCIP010000045.1 GCA_017648525.1 Clostridia bacterium | reverse complement strand
GGTTACGTGCACGAACAAGGCAAGCCGTCAATCGTGGTGATGAACAAGTGGGATTTGGTTGAGAAAGATACCCACACAATAAACGTATTTAACACTAAAGTTAAAGAAGACCTTAAGTTTATGGACTACGTTCAAACTATTTACGTGTCTGCAAAAACAGGGCTTCGTACGGACAAGATTTTAGATATGGCAACTACCGTATTAGACAACGCAAACAGGAGAGTATCTACAGGCCAACTAAACGATTTGATTTTAGATTGCGTGCGTGCTAGCGAGCCACCGTCGGTAAACGGTAAACGCCTTAAAATTAAATACGTTACCCAAATGGGTGTTAATCCGCCAACCTTTATTCTTTTTGTTAACGAAAGCGATTTGATGCATTTTTCATACAGAAGATATTTGGAAAATTGCATAAGAAAAGCGTACGATTTTTCAGGCACGCCGATAAAAATTACCGTTAGGGAAAACAACGAGTATGAGTAATTGGGTTTTGTTATCAATTTTAGCCGTAGTTAGTTATCTTTATGGAAGTATAAACTGGGCTATTATAATTTCAAAAATTAAACGAGTAGATATTCGCAGTATGGGTAGTGGGAATCCCGGAACGCTCAATATGAGTAGAAACCTTGGGTTAAAAGCAGGGCTATTAACTTTCTTGTTGGACGTTCTAAAAGGTGTTGTGCCCACACTTTTAGCCTATTTTTTAACAAGGGATAGGCTTTTTGATAATACCGCTTTTATCGTTGCCGATTTTGCCGTTTTTCTTTGTGGCTTTTGCGTTGTTATGGGACATATTTATCCGTTGTTTATGAAGTTTAAAGGCGGTAAAGGTATTGCAACTACAATAGGTGTATTTTTAGTTGCGTCTTTTGCGTTTGGTTGGGAATGGGGCATGATTGCTCTTATGGCGCTTGTTGGTGCTGGCGTATTTATTTATTTTACTGAATTTGGTGCAATGGGCTCGTTTATCGCAATAACGCCACCTGCAATCGGCGCTAATATTAGGTTGTTTTTAACGTATAATTACGCAGAAACGGTTGGTTATACCTATTATTTTATTGCTAACGTTTTAATATTTGCAATATGCTTGTTTACTTGGTTTGCACATAGAAGAAACATTGAAAGGATGTTGGCTGGAGACGAGCATCCTACTTCTATAAAAGAAATGGTTATAAAAATGCGTCTTAAAAAGCAACAATCTAATAACCAAAAAGATGAAAACAAATAAAACCTTAAAATAATTTTTTAATTTTTTCATAACCGAATAAAACCTTTCATATATTACTTGTGTAATGTGTGGGAGGTTTTTTTATGGAAAAATACGATATTTATAAAGACATATCGGCAAGAACGGACGGTGACTTATATATAGGTGTTGTTGGGCCTGTTAGGACGGGAAAATCAACCTTTATAACTAAATTTATGGAGAAATTCGTTCTTCCTAATATTAGCAATAAACTGCAAAAACAAATTGCAACCGACGAAATGCCACAATCGGCGGATGGAAAAACGATAATGACGACTCAGCCAAAGTTTGTTCCTGCAAACGGTGTTAAGGTTCAGTTTAAAAACAAGGCGACTGCACGGGTTAAATTAGTGGATTGCGTGGGTTACTTTGTTGAAGGTGCGGTTGGCCATGAAGAAGACGAAAAACCCCGTTTAGTTAAAACGCCTTGGGATGAAAAGGAAATTCCTTTTGAGAAAGCAGCGGAAATTGGCACTAAAAAGGTAATACAAGAATATTCGACTATCGGTATCGTTGTTACTACAGACGGTAGTTTTGGCGAAATCTCTCGGGAAAATTATATTGTTGCAGAAAATAGGGTAATTGACGAACTAAAATCAATAAATAAGCCGTTTGTAATTGTACTAAATTGTAAAAATCCAAATAGTGACGATGCGTTAAAAATTGCAAGAGAACTTGAAAGTAAACACGGTGTTTCCGTGTGCTTGGTAAATGCGCTAGAACTTACGGCAGAAGATATAACTAGCGTTATGGAAAAAGTTTTGCTTGAATTTCCTATGCGTGGGTTTAACCTTGACTTGCCACTTTGGATGCAAGCATTACCTGCGGAAAATAAAGTTGTTGCAGAATTGATAGAAAAAATTAAAGAAGGCTCTGAATCAATTTGCAAGATGCGTGATTTTTCAGCATTTGACGATATTTTTAGTGATAGTGAGTATTTTAACGGAGTTTCATTAAAAGAACTTAAACTAGGCGATGGTATGGCTGAATATGAAGTGCAAGTGAAGAACGACTTGTTTTATAAAATATTGTCAAATGAGTGTGGTGAAGATATTAAGGACGACTATAGTCTTATGTCGTATATTAAAACTTTTTCAAAAGAGAAAAAAAGTTATCAAAAAATTAAAGATGCGTTATATAATGCTCAAAACGACGGGTATGGCGTAGTGTTGCCGTCTATTGATGAAATGAATTTAGAAGAGCCTGTCTTGGTTAAACAAGGCGGGAAATACGGGGTGAAATTAAAAGCGTCTGCTCCGAGTTTACATTTAATCAAGGTAGACGTTTCGACTGAAGTTTCGCCAATCGTCGGTACGGAAAAACAAGGTGAAGACTTAATAAAATACATTATGAACAGGTTTGAAGATAACCCTGCCGGAATTTGGGAAACGAATATGTTTGGCAAGTCTTTGCATGACCTTGTTAACGAAGGGCTAGCAGGTAAACTTAACGCAATGCCAAAGGATGCACAAGGAAAAATGCAAAAGACTCTTACCAAAATGGTAAATGAAAACCGTGGCGGTATGATTTGTATATTGTTATAAACTAAACAGGCACGACAAGTCGTTCCTTTTTTATCTAATTTTTTTATTTAATTTTAAATCGTTCAAGTAAG
>JAGCIP010000044.1 GCA_017648525.1 Clostridia bacterium | reverse complement strand
GTTAGATTTAAACCGCTTGATGTGTGGGAAACGCCGACAGCAATAGAAGAAACTTGCAAAGCGTTCAATCAAGCAATAGATGAATATGAAGTTAACCCACTATTTGCAATACCTATGGCCATACTTGATTTTAACTGTATCCATCCGTTTAATGACGGTAATGGCAGAACGAGCAGGCTTTTAACTTTGCTACTGCTTTATAGGGCGGGTTATCACGTCGGTAAATATATAAGTATTGAAAAAAAGATAGAGCAAACCAAAGAACAATATTATAACACGTTGCAAGAGAGTTCAATAGGCTGGCTTGACGGTAAAAACGATTATAAGCCGTTTGTCAAATATATGTTATCAATCTTGCTTGGTTGTTATAGGGAGTTTAACGAAAGGGTTAATATTTGGGATAATAAACCACTTGCAAAGTCAAAACGAATAGCGGATATTATTAAAAATACGCTTGGCGCAGTTACAACAACAGAGATTAAACAGCAATGCCGCGATATTGCGGAAATAACAGTTCAAAGAGCACTTGCAAATTTGGTTGAAAAAGGCGATATTAAAAAAATCGGTGGCGGTAGATATACAAAATACGTTTGGAATAGCGATAGAAGATAAAGGAGAAAACAAATGATTACAGGCGAATTAAAAAATAAAATTGACGGACTATGGGATATATTTGCAGCAGGTGGACTTGTAAATCCACTTGACGTTATAGAACAAGTAACTTATCTTATGTTTATAAGAGATTTAGAT
Source organism: Clostridia bacterium (assembly GCA_017648525.1). GTDB lineage: Bacteria > Bacillota > Clostridia > Christensenellales > Borkfalkiaceae > UBA1259. The sequence continues at coordinate 1,193 of JAGCIP010000044.1, read as the reverse complement.
GATGCCGATAATAAGCGCAGTAAAGAATCGCTTATGCTTGGCGTTCCGCATAATAGCATCTTCAAAAAGGAAGTTGTCGTTAATGATAGAACGGTTAACGGCGAACTTCTTAAATGGTCGGTTTTCCACGATAAACCTGCAGGGCAAATGTACGCCATTATGCAAGACTACGTTTTTCCGTTCATTAAAAATTTGCACGACGATAAGGATAGCGCATATAGCAAATATATGAGCGACGCTATCTTTAAGATTCCAACCCCACTTCTTTTATCAAAAATAGTGGAAACGCTTGACGGTATTTATGATTTAATGGCAAAAATGCAAGAATCTGACACCAAGGGCGATGTCTATGAATATTTACTTTCAAAAATAGCGCAGTCGGGCTTGAACGGTCAGTTTAGAACACCACGCCACATTATTAAAATGATGGTGGATATGATGAAACCTAATCCCACGGACGTTATTTGCGACCCCGCTTGCGGAACGAGTGGCTTTTTGGTTACGGCTGGCGAATATCTAAAAGATAATTGCCATAACGAAATCTTCTTTGATAGAAAGAATAAAGACCACTATATGAATAAAATGTTCTTCGGCTACGATATGGATAGAACTATGCTACGCATCGGTGCAATGAATATGATGACGCACGGCATTGATAACCCATTTATCGAGTATAGGGATAGTCTATCCGACCAAAACCCCGATAAAGAAAAGTATTCGCTAATACTTGCTAACCCACCTTTTAAGGGAAGTTTAGATAACGACACCGTTTCAACCGATTTATTGAAAGTTTGCAAAACCAAAAAGACCGAACTGCTCTTCCTTGCGCTCTTTTTAAGAATGTTAAGACAAGGCGGAAGATGTGCTTGTATAGTTCCCGACGGCGTGCTTTTTGGCTCTTCAACCGCACATAAAGCAATCAGACAAGAAATTATTGACAACAATAAACTTGATGCAGTTATTTCTATGCCAAGCGGTGTGTTTAAGCCTTATGCAGGTGTTTCAACCGCAGTTTTGGTGTTTACTAAAACGGGGCACGGCGGAACGGACAAGGTTTGGTTTTACGATATGACGGCGGACGGCTTTTCTTTGGATGATAAAAGAACGGAAATAAAGGAAAACGATATATCTGATATTATAGAGCGTTTCCATAATTTAGAAAGGGAAGTGACAAGAGAAAGAACGGAAAAATC
>JAGCIP010000043.1 GCA_017648525.1 Clostridia bacterium | reverse complement strand
TAATCAATACGGTTACTTCCGCACGTGATAAGGTTAAGGCGAAGATGGACGAGTTTAAGGTGGCGGACGCTTTGTTTGAAATCTTTAACGTGTTTAGACGTGCTAATAAATATATAGACGAAACTATGCCGTGGGCACTTGCAAAAGACCCCGAAAAGCAAGCAAGATTAGCAACGGTATTGTATAACTTAACCGAAAGTATCGTTATAGGAACTTCGCTTTTAGCTCCCTATCTACCTGATACTGCGAACAAGGTTGCTAACATGCTTAATCTTTCTTTGCGCACGTTTGACGAGTGCGTTAAGTTTGGTGGATTTAGCGAAATAACCGTAACGCCAACCCCCGAAATTTTATTTGCAAGGCTTGACGGCGCAAAAATTATGGAAAAGGTAAATGCAATGATAGAAGAAAGAAAAGAAGTAAAAACTGAAAAGAGCGAACAAAAATCCGAGCAAAAACCCGAAGTGAAACTTCACGACCACTCGGAAAAACCTGCTATTGAACTTGCGGATTTTGACAAGGTGCAATTAAAGATTGCTTTGGTTACCGCTTGTGAAAAGGTGGAAAAGAGCAAGAAACTTTTAAAACTTACCGTTAAACTTGGAGAAGAAACAAGAACTGTTGTTAGTGGTATCGCCCTTGCTTACACGCCAGAACAACTTATCGGCAAGAAATTAGCAATGATAACCAACTTAAAACCTGCGAAATTGTGCGGTATTGTGAGTGAAGGTATGATTGTGTGTGCAGAAGATGAAAATGGAAATCTTGCATATTTAACCCCTGAAAAAGACATTGCGGACGGGGGCCAAATTTTTTAATGTACGTTGATACTCATTGTCATCTTCACGACCAAAAGTTTGAAGACTTAAATGCCGTAGTTGAAGAATATTCTAAAAGCGGTGTTAGCGTTGCCATTGATATGGGGTGTTGTGCAAAGACTAGCAAAATAGGTAAAGACCTTGCGGAAAAATTTTCGTCGGTTTACTTTGCTAGCGGTTGTCATCCTAGCGACAGCAATGGCTTTGACGATAATGAACGCCAAGAAATTATCGACCTAGCAGACCACCCTAAATGCGTTGCAATAGGTGAAATAGGTCTTGATTATTATTGGGAGCCGTATGATAAAGAAAAGCAAATTCAATGTTTTATAGACCAACTTTCTATTGCAAAATATAAAAAGTTACCCGTGTCTATTCATAGCCGAAACGCTACCGAAGATATGCTTAAAATACTAAAAGTAAACAAAGACAAACTTGTTTACGGAGGGGTTTTACATTGTTTTTCTGGGAGCGTTGAAACTGCTAACGAATTGTTAAAATTAGGGCTGTATATATCCTTTGCAGGACCGTTAACCTTTAAGAACGCTAATAGGCTTTTAGATGTTGCTAAATTCGTTCCAGAAGATAGGTGTTTGACCGAAACTGACAGCCCGTATTTAGCACCACACCCATTACGTGGCACGCTAAACACACCTAAAAACGTTCCAATTATAACAGCAACGCTGGCGTCTATAAAAGGTAAAGATACTTTGGAGGTTGCAAAAATTATTAAAACAAACGCAGAAAACTTATTTACAAAACTTATAAAAGCAAAATAAAGTCGAAAAACCTTTCGACTTTATCTTGTATTTTCTCATTTCATTTGTAAAAATGAATTATAGTAAAGAATTTCTCTTTACGTTATTATAAT
>JAGCIP010000042.1 GCA_017648525.1 Clostridia bacterium | reverse complement strand
TAAAGGTTTTTTAGCGCCTTTTGCAACAGGTACGTCAACGCCTAATAGGTCGATTAAATGGAGAATATTTCTCGTAGCCTTATCAATATTGACGTTGCCTGAAACGGTGGTGATAAGTTCAACTTTTGCCTTTTTGTCAAAAAGTGCATAAATAAGGCATACGGTATCGTCTACGCCGGGGTCGGTATCTAATATAAGTTTTAATTTCTTTTCAGCCACGAGAATCTCCTTTAATTTTGTTCTTATATTATATTGTACTTTATATTAGATAAAAATGCAATACTTTAATTAAAAAAAGCCGTGTCAATGACACGGCTAATTTATTTTTTGTTTTTACGCAATGGAAGTTTCTTTGTTTTCTGCTAACTTTTTCATCTCTTCTAACTCCACTTGTTTTCTTATCTTATGCGAACTATTTATTACGAATTGAACGCCTATAATTATAGCAATCATAATACCCGCACCGAGATATAAAGAGAAATTGTAACTTCCTGTTAAGTCTTTACACAAACTAGCAAGGGGAGCGCCCAACGCATAGCCAGCAGTGTTTACTGAAACGAAAAGACCAAGTGTTTTTCCGTATGCTTTTTCGCCGAACAAATCGTTTGCGTAAATAGGCAACATAATGGTTTCAAGCGGAAGGGCAAGGGAAGAGAAAGTACTATAAATCATTGCGAAAACCATACCTGTAGGCGAGTTTGTAACTAGCGCCAAACAAACCATTATTACGATTGACGTAAACATACAAATTCCAGTAGAGATTCGAAGTCCTAATTTATCGTACATAAAACCTGTTAAGAACTTAAACAAAACTAAAGTTATAGAGTGAACGACTATTGTAATATCGATAAATTCGGGGTTTAAACCAGAGTTTTCCAAGTGTGGTGTTGCAACGCCTGTAATGCTTTGTAAAACCATGCCCGTTAGGAAGATGCACACTAGCGAAACGTAAAAATAAGGCTTTTTTACAACTTCGCTAAATTCAATACCCGTCCATCCTTGTCCACGTTTGGCTTTCTTTTTAGTTTTTTGAACGTTTAAATAATTTTTAGATTTGTCCTTATAGAACACGAGCATCAAAAAAGCAATAACCGCAAGTGTGATAGCGACAATAATATAAGATTTTCTAAAGCCCATTGTGCTAGAACGAATTATAGGTCGTAAAACTTCGGTTGCAATAGTTGCGCCGATACCGTTTGATGCTAAAACAGCGCCCATTATCGTTCCTTTGTTTTCTTTGCACCATTGGTTAACGATAAAACCAACAATGGTCGTTGTGGTCCACGAAAGACCTAAACCCAAGAAAAAGCCACCAAGATAAATCAATATTAAGTTCTCTGCAAAAGCATGACAAAGCATTGAGATGGTAAGGCTTGTTAATCCTGCTAAAATAAGTTTTTTAGTTCCAAATTTTGCGACTAGAAAACCAAAAAACAGGTTTACTACAGCGGTGGTGACGAAACGAATACTTTTACCGATAGTGTATAGAGATTCTTCAACGCCAAGATAAGGAACTACGTAGTTTATGTACCAACTGTAAGGAGAAGAGCAAAAACCCAAACAGAACATAACCATAATAAAGCAAAGCCCTATAATAATCCATTTGTACCAATCAGGTAAACTGCGTTCCTTTTTTTCAATTTCTTTTTTTAATTCGCCCATAAAATCATTCTCCTAAAATTTTAACGCATATATTGTAACACAATATATAAACCAACACAAAACGAATAACAACGAAAGATTTTCGTAAAATAAGGTTTTTAGGATATCGTTTATTGTCCATCAAAGGCGTCCGAACTAAAGTTGATTATCCAGCCGAGAGTTGAAACAAAAAAAGACAGTCAAAAAGACTATCTTTTTTTGTTTGGCACCCCCAAGGAGAATCGAACTCCTGATTCCGCCGTGAGAGGGCGGCGTCTTAACCGCTTGACCATGAGGGCACGTCAGAGCAAACTACGCTCAAAGCATTTTATGCTACGTTTGACACACGCATTATTTTAGCACAATCATTTGCGTTTTGCAACTAATTGAGAGGGTTTTTTAAAATTGACCTGCATCGGCCGACGAGAAAGCAAAATAATAACCCGTTTTGTTAACAGGCGAAAACCGTGCTTATTGCGTCTGCATCTCTTTATTCACGACCGGAAATAACGACGGTCAAGAGCACCGCTATTCAATAATGACGAACGGTCTTCTTTTAATTATAATGTGGATTCTTTTTAACTTTCTCTATCGCACCATGAAGGCTAACTTTATTGTAGCAAAAACTTATGGATATTGCAACGAATAGATTGACTTTTTTGCGCCTTTATCTTAAAATTTATTTTAACGAAAGAAAAAAGTGGTAATTTATGGAAAGATTTGTCAATTTAAGATTTCCGTTAGCGGTTGCATTAAGCGTGTGTTTAGGTATTACGACGGCTTATTTTTTCACTTTTTCTCTAATTTTTTGGGGAGTAGTGTTTGCGTTATTATTCGCAGGTGCGCTCGCCTTTTATTTTTTGCCGTATAAAAACGGAGACGCACTTAAAACCAAACTGATATTTTCCTTAATATTCATAGTAGTATTTGCGTTTTCTGGTGCTAATTTTAACTTTTCCGTACGTAATTTTGAAAATGCCGACCTTGACGGTCATACTTATGAAGTTACGGGTAGCGTAAAAGAAGTTATGGAAACTGAAAGCGGTGTAAGACTGTTATTAGAAGACTTAACCGTGGACGGCAATATTCGTGCAAAACTAAAATACAATGCATATTTATACGTTTTTGACGGTGCTGATTTTGATTTGGGATACAAACTAAAATTTACCACTAAATTTACCGACAACCACTCTATTTACGAAGGTAGGCTTTCTTCTTATAACCTTTTAAGAAAGGTTAAATATACCGCAAGTTTATCTGCAAGTCAAATACAAACGCTTGAAATTTCGCCGTCTATATTCCAAAAGGCAAACATATTCTTAAGGGAATCTTTATCGCAAGGGCTTACTGGCGACCAGTTCGGCTTGGCGTACGCACTTTTAACGGGGCACTCGGAATTTATTGAACAAGAAACGCTTGAATCCTATCGTATGGCGGGCGTTGCGCATATATTTGCAGTTTCCGGCTTGCATATAGGCTTTCTTGCAGTAGCGTTCGGTTGGCTTTTAACTAAGCTAAGAGTGGGCAGGGTAGCAAGAGTTTTGGTAATTTTCCCCTTGCTTTTGTTCTATTCGGGCGTGTGCGGGTTTTCCGCATCTTCTATCCGTGCTACGATAATGGTGACGGTTGGTCTTTTAACCGCAATAAAAGGTAGGCGATACGACGGTTTGTCTTCCATTTCGGCATCTGCGGTAATAATACTTTTATTTAATCCATTGCAATTATTTTACGTGGGATTTCAACTGTCTTTCGTGGTGGTTTTAGGTGTTCTTTTGCTCGCACAACCTATCGCTAAATTATTCAAATTTTTGCCCGCAAAGTTATCAACAGCACTCGGCACGGTGTTGTCGGCTCAATTATCGGCAATACCTATAAGTCTTTCGGCATTTGGATATTTTTCTTTAATTTCGGTTGCCGTAAACTTAATTTTCATACCGTTCGTTTCGGTTTTGTTCATAACGCTTATGGTTTTAACGATAGTTGGCGGTATATTTTCAATTTCCTATATTCTTTTGTTTCCTATGAACTACCTTTTAATGGTAGTGAACGCCTGTATAAACGCATTTGACTATTCCGCTTTTATAGTCGGTGGGGTGGTAATGGGCGGATTTGCGCTTACTTATTATCTTTGCGCTTTAATATCAAGCGGAATAATCAACCTTAACCGTGTTTATAAGTCGATTAGCATAGTCGTATGCGCAGTTATAACAGTTGTGGGGACGCTTGGGCTTAATATTTATGAAAACCGTTTGACCAAAGTTTACGTTTGCGGTACGGAAAACGTATGCGCAACCGTTATAAAAACCGAAAAAGACGCTACGCTTATTGTCAGCGACGTGAATTACGTTTATTCAGTCGGCAGATTAAAGCGCCTTAATTCAAGTGGGGTTACTCATTTAAATAACGTTATAATTATGAACGGTTATGGTGTGGACTTGCAAGTTTTCTTGACTAAATTACGCACGGCGTTCACCTTGGATAGAATATTTTATTATGGAGAACAAAAATTAAATCAAGAAACAGCCGTCAATAAATCTTTCCCAAATCTAAAAGTTTTTGCGATTAAAAACGATGGCGTTTTGCCGAATATTTCCTTTGATTGTGCTTACGCTTTGGACGGCAGAGTTGTAGGGTGCAAATTATCAACGGTTAATCTTGCCGTTTTTTCTAGAATAGACAACGCTAAACCGTTAGACGGCTTGGACAAATACGATATGGTTGTTTGCGGTTATTTGCACGAGCGTGTTTTTGCAAAACTTAGCCCAAAAACCGCAATTTCTTATTTAAGTTCCGCAGTTTATACGGACGCAGAGAGTACGGGCAATTTGGTCTATAAGTTTAAATAATTAATAATATAGGCAATAAATAACCAAAAACAAAACGAATATCGTTGCAAAAGAAAATAAAAAATGCTAAAATATATGCGTGGGAGTATGGCTTTGAAGTATACCGAATTTAAATCGTCGTTGGGGAGCGGAAAAGAGTTCCCCGTATATTTGTTTGAAGGTGAAGATGCGTTTTTTAGAGAACGTGGTCTTGCTTTGCTAAAAAACGAATATCTTTCAGAGCCGGAATTAAACTTGGTGGTGCTAAACCCCGATTGCACGGTTGATGGGCTAGTTACTTCTCTTAACGGCTATCCGTTTATGAGCCGTAAGCGCATAACCGTAATAAGAGAGTTTTACCCTAAACAAGATTTTTTCAAAAACGGTTTTAAGGATTACCTTGAAAATCCGTCAGATTGCAGTTTATTAGTTATACTAAACGAAAAACCAAGCGAGTCGTTAAAGAAGTTTGACTCGGTGTGCGTGGTGGATTGTAGCAAGGCGGACGTTTCACTTTTAGTTAAGTGGATAAAAGCGGAGTGTAATAAAAACCTAGTCGATATTCAAGCGGAAACGGCAAAAATGCTTGCCGATTACTGTTCGTTAGATATGACTAGAGTTGAAAACGAAACCACAAAACTTTGTTTTTACGTTGGCGAGAATGCGACTATTACAAGTCAAGACGTTGAACAAATGGTTTCTAGGGACCAAGAACATAAAATTTACGAAATGACCGACTTTATTGCAAACAAGCGTTTTGATAAAGCACTTGCCGTAATTAACGATATGTTAGGCAAGGGAGAGTCTTCGCAGATGATAATCGTTTCGGTGTATAATTATTTTCGTAAATTATTGCACGCATCGATTAGCGGTCTTGAACTTAAAGAACTTTCTAGTGCTTTGGGCATGGGGGAATACCCCACAAAAAAAGTAATGCAACAAGCATCAAAATTCAAAAAGCGTGCGCTAAAAAGTGCGGTGGATGCACTTACTGATGCGGATTTTCGTGTTAAAAGCGGTAAAAACGAGACTGACGCAATGATGTGGCTAACCGTGTTTAAGATTATGACTGATTAGTAAAGGAGATTAATATGAATCTGGTAGAGAGAATTTCTAGGGTTTGGAATAGTATGTTATCTTCACCCGAAATGATTATTGCGCTAGTGGTTAGCGTTGTGGTTTTTACCGTTATGTATTACTATATGGTAAAATTCTTATTCGATAATAATTCAGGCTCTATGGTTATGCTTTTCTGCTTTTCTATGATTATAGGAGCGGCAATTCTTTCATTTGCTGGAGAAAAGATAAATAGCGCTATCTATTTAATTATTCCCGCAGTATTTATTATTGCCATTTTGGTTTTATACTCAATGGAAATAAAGCGTATTATTTGGACGCATAAGAACGCAAAACTTGCAGACTTAAAGCACGGTGACGGTGTTTCTTACGACGAAGAACGCATACAAAAATGCATATCGGAAATTATTAGAGCGTTACAAAATATGTCTAAAAACGACGTGGGTGCTATCGTTGTTTTATCAACGGGAAACGTTCCGTCGCAAATTTTAGATAGTGGCGTAAAATTAGACTGTGATATATCAAGTGAATTGATAGAAAGCGTGTTCTTTCCTAAAACTCCCTTGCACGACGGTGCAATGATAATTAACGGAACTAAAATCGTGTCAGCGGGTTGTTTTTTACCCCTTTCACAAAACGTTGATAATATACCGAAAGATTTGGGAACTCGCCATAGAGCGGGCATAGGTGTTACTGAAACTATTGACGTTATGTCTTTAATCGTTTCTGAAGAAACGGGTATCATCTCAATCGCACGTGCGGGTAAGATTACCAGATACGCCGATACTGAAGCGCTTAAACGTGTTCTTGCAAACTATTATTGGCAAGAACTTGAAAGTGCTAGAAAATAAGGAGAGCGTTATGAACGATAAGAATTTTTCTAATAATCAAGACTACCGTGATGGAAAAAGTAAGGCTAAAACTTTTTGGAAACACGTTGGATACGTTGCAATTGCGCTTTGCTTGGCATTGCTTACCGTGTTAGTTATAAACTTAAATAAATAATATTCTAGAAGGACTTTTTATGAAAGAGATAGCAATAGTTGCAGACCAAATATTATTGCCAGACGTAAAAGATATGTCGGCGTGGGCTTGTATCGCTTGCGACCAGTTTACTAGTGAAAGAGATTACTGGACGGAAGTTGAAAATTTCGTTAGCGGAAAGCCTACTACTTTAGATTTAGTTTTGCCCGAGATTTATCTTGACGGAAGCGAAGACGCCCGTATAGAAAAGATAAACCAAAACATCAAAAAATACATAACCGATAAAATTTTTAAAACTTATGGAAAGGGCTTTATTCTTACTGTAAGAAAAACTCCGTACGTAGAACGCCGTATAGGTTTAGTTGGTGCGGTTGACCTTGAAAAATACGAATATTCTGCAAAGAGTTCGTCGCTCGTTCGTGCGACAGAAGGTACGATAGAAGAAAGAATACCACCCCGCTTAAAAATTAGAAAGAGTGCGGACGTTGAGTTTCCGCACGTTATGGTTTTGTTTGATGACGAGAAAAAGCAAATAAACGAGCAACTTTACGCTAATAGAGACAAGTACGAAAAAATTTATGACTTTCCTCTCAATATGGGCGGTGGAAGTATAGAAGGTTATTATATTGACGACGTTGATTTGGTTTTAAGCAAATTTGAAAACCTTTTAGATGCGGATAGGCTTATAGCAAAATACGGCAGGGAAGATAAATTCCTTTTTGCCGTGGGCGATGGAAACCACTCGCTTGCTACTGCTAAAACGCATTGGAATAACTTAAAGAAAACCTTACCGCACGACCAAATAGAAAACCACCCCGCAAGATATGCGCTAGTAGAATTTAACAATATTTACGACGACGGTATTTATTTTGAGCCTATTTATAGATACGTTTACGGGGTAAATACAATCGAATTTGCTAGCGGTTTAAGCAAGGTTGACGGCGGGAATATGGGCATTTATACTTGCGGAAAAGAAGAAAAGTTTAACGGAAAGAACGGTTTACCCGACGGAATACGTGCGGTTGACGCTTATATTAAAGAATATTTAGAGAAAAACGGTGGAACGGTAGATTACGTTCACGGCGAAAGTAATATAAAGAAGTTGGTTGACGATAGGGACGACGCAGTTGGCGTGCTTTTTGAAAAGTTAGACAAGTCAGACTTATTCAAGTACGTGTCGGCTAACGGCGCATTCCCGAGAAAGACCTTTTCAATGGGGGAAGGGGTTGAGAAACGCTATTATTTAGAAGGGAGAAGAATAACAAAATGACAAAAGTTTGTAAATTCGGCGGAACGTCTATGGCAGACGCTAACGCAATTAGACAAGTTAAAAGCATTATTCAAGCAGACGAAAGCAGAAGATACGTGGTAGTTTCCGCTCCGGGCAAGCGTTTTAAAAACGATATTAAAGTTACCGATACTTTATACCGTTGTTACGACGAAGTGGTTAGCACAGGTTCTTGTAAAAACAGTTTTGCTATTATACGTGAAAGATTTATAGAAATAGTTAAAGATTTAGGGCTTTCTCTCGATATTGAAAGCGTTCTTGATAAAACAGAAGAACAAATAAACAAGGCAAAGAGTGCGGACTTTTCTGCATCTCGTGGGGAATATTTAAGCGCAATCGTCGTTTCTGCTTTTTTAGGGTATGAGTTTGTAGATGCATCTGAAATTATTAGATTTGATAGTCACGGAAAATTGAACGTTGATTATACCGACGACAAGGTTTCGAGCAAGTTTGAAAACCTTGAAAGAGCGGTTATCCCCGGTTTTTACGGAAAGAATTTCCAAGGCGATATAATGACTTTCTCTCGTGGTGGAAGTGATATTACCGGTTCAATAATCGCACACGGCGTAAAGGCTGACTTATACGAAAACTGGACGGACGTAAGCGGATTTTTAGTTTGCGACCCCAGAATAGTTGAAAATCCCAAGGTTATAAATCAAATTACATATAAAGAAGTGCGTGAACTTTCTTATATGGGTGCGTCGGTTTTACACGCTGAGGCAATTGCTCCCGTTATGAGAAAGAAAATTCCCATTAACATAAAGAACACCTTTAAGCCCGAAGATAGGGGAACTATGATTGTTCCTAACGACCAGTATAAGGCAGACTCGATTATCACGGGTATTGCTGGTAAGAAAGACTTTACCGTTTTATTGATAGAAAAATCAATGATGAACTCGGAAGTTGGTTTTATCCGTCGTGTTCTTTCGGTTGTTGAACATTACGGGGTTTGCGTTGAACACTTACCGTCTGGCATTGATACTCTTTCGGTTGTAATAGATAGCCATCAATTACAAGAAGGCGTGCTTACCGATATGGTAAACGAAATTAGAGAAAACGTTAAACCTGATTTTATTCACGTTATAGAAAATATTTCTTTAATAGCAACCGTTGGGCACGGTATGGCAAGACGTGCAGGAACGGCGGCAACGCTATTTAACGCACTTGCAAAGGCAAATATAAATATAAAAATGATAGACCAAGGCTCAAGCGAACTTAACATTATCATAGGCGTGGCAAATACTGATTACGAAAAATGTATAAATACTATTTACAATGCGTTTAACTAAGCCTTTAACTAAATAATTTTACCCTGCGATTGTTATAATCGCAGGGTTTTTTATTGCAAAATGATTAAAGTTATCACAATAAAATAAATTATAACTAACGCATTATAATCAGTATAATATTTTAAATTGTAACAATTATAGACGAGAAGTGCTATTATTAAAATATAGGTAAAATGGCGATAAAAAATTCGCAAAGTGGAACTTTAATTAACTGCGCACGGTGCAATTAAATTTGTGTCTTTTTGTGCAAATTGTTAAGTAGTTTTTTATAAAAATAATCCTATCGTTTTGTGATAGAATATTTACTGAAAGAAAAAGAGCCTATTCTAGTTGGAGGGAAAAATTATGGACTATGCAAAAGAATCGTTACGTTTACACGGGGAATGGAAAGGCAAAATAAAAGTTGTTTCTAAAGTTAAAGTTGAAAATAAAGAAGACCTTTCTTTAGCGTACACTCCAGGTGTTGCGCAACCCTGTCTTGAAATTCAAAAAGACGTTAATAAATCTTTCGACCTTACCGCAAGGGGAAATACGGTTGCTGTTATTACTGACGGCACGGCTGTTCTTGGTTTAGGTGATATAGGGCCAGAGGCTGGTATGCCTGTTATGGAAGGTAAATGCGTTTTGTTTAACGCTTTCGGTGGCGTAGATGCTGTTCCGCTTTGCGTTAGAAGTAAGAGTGTTGACGATATTGTAAACACGGTTAAACTTTTGGCAGGTAGTTTCGGTGGGGTTAACTTAGAAGATATTTCCGCTCCTAGATGTTTTGAGATTGAAAAGAGATTAAAAGAAGACCCCGAAGTTGATATTCCTATTTTCCACGACGACCAACACGGAACGGCAATCGTATCAGTTGCAGCCGTTATCAATGCGTTAAAAATCGTTGGTAAAAAGTGGGAAGACTTGAAGATAGTTTTCAACGGCGCAGGCGCTGCCGGTGTTGCTATTGCAAAACTTATGATTTCAATGGGTGCTAAAGACGTTGTTATGTGCGATAGAAAGGGCATCATTTATAAAGGCAGAACAGAAGGTATGAACGCATCTAAAGAAGAAATTGCTGAATTTACCAACAAACTCGGTAGAAAAGGCACTTTAGCAGAAGCGTTGGTTGGTGCGGACTTGTTCGTTGGGGTAAGTTCTCCGGGTGCTGTTACCGAAGAAATGGTTAAATCAATGAATAAAGGCGCAATCGTTCTTCCTATGGCTAACCCAACTCCAGAAATTATGCCTGACCTTGCGTTAAAAGCAGGTGCTGCGGTTGTTGGCACGGGTAGAAGTGATTTCCCCAACCAAATAAACAACGTTCTTGCTTTCCCTGGTATTTTCCGTGGTGCGTTAGATTGTCGTGCGTCTGATATTAACGAAGAAATGAAGATTGCCGCTGCAAAGGCAATAGCATCACTTGTTTCAGACGAAGAATTGAAACCAGATTATATTATTCCCGCACCGTTTGATAAGCGTGTTGCTACCACCGTTGCTAAAGCGGTTAAAGAAGCGGCAATTAAAACGGGCGTAAATAGAATTTAATTTGTAAACTACTAAATGAAAAGCAATCGCCTTTGGCGTTTAATCACGCCAAAGGCGATTATTTATTACAAGCCGAACAATTTTTGCAAAAAAAGGGTGTGTAAAGCCTTGCTTTTTTGTAATAAAACGGCTATAATAACAAATGCTACGAAAAATGTATGAAATCGGGGTGTAGCGCAGTTGGTAGCGCGCTTGGTTCGGGACCAAGAGGTCGCAAGTTCAAATCTTGTCACTCCGACCAATAGCACAAGGTAGGTATTTTGCCTACCTTGTGCTATTTATGTGTAGAATATGATTTAAGACCAAGTGCGCTAATAAATAATAATCACAAAAAAGATTTTGCTTGCAAAAGATTTTTTGTGAAGAGGAAGAGAAACGGAGCGTGGAAGCGGTTTAGTTTTAATTAAACCGCAACGAGAGAAGTTTTCTCTGACGAGGTTCGGGACCAAGAGGTCGCAAGTTCAAATCTTGTCACTCCGACCAATAGCACAAGGTAGGTATTTTGCCTACCTTGTGCTATTTATGTGTAGAATATGATGTAGGACCAAGTGCGCTAATAAATAATAATCACAAGTAAAGATAAGTAAATATATAAAAGTTTGTTCAAAGTTGTTTTTAGTAAAATGACTGCGATAGTTTACTTGACTAAAGTGTTGAATTATGTTAAACTTATACACATATTTTGTTTAGCATAGGAGAAAAGTATGAAAAATCCCGAAATATTCGTGGTGATGGTGCTTTATATGTGCATCGTTGTCGGAATAGGTGTTTATTTTTACAAAAAGGCACAAAAGAGTTCTGAAAATTACTTCTTGGGCGGGCGTTCGCTTGGTCCGTGGGTTGCGGCTATGAGTGCGGAAGCGTCTGATATGAGCGGTTGGTTGCTTATGGGACTTCCCGGTGTTGCTTATTGGTGCGGTCTTGCAGATGCATTATGGACGGCTATCGGTCTTGCAATAGGTACTTACGTTAACTGGTTAATAGTTGCAAAAAGACTTCGTAACTATTCACAAGTTGCGGGTAACTCGATTACTATTCCCGATTTTATTTCTAATCGTTTTAAGGAAAAGAAAAAGGTTATTCTTGCGATTTCCGCATTGTTTATTCTTATTTTCTTTACCGTTTACGCATCAAGTTGTTTCGTAACGGTTGGGAAATTATTTAACACCCTTTTTGGTTTTGATTATCACGTAACCTTAATAGTCGGTGCGATATTCGTTGTTGCGTACACCCTTATAGGTGGATTTTTAGCCGAAAGCGTTTCCGACTTTATGCAAGCAATAGTAATGATACTTGCGCTTATTGTAACCATTATCGTTGGCGTTGTAAATGCTGGCGGTTTCAGTGCGGTTACTGAAAACTCAAAAAATATTGAAGGGTTCTTGTCTCTTAATCAAATAGCCTCTCCAAATACCGACGGTTCGTTCGGTGCGGCGGGGGATTACGGTTTCCTTACCATAATTTCAACAATGGCTTGGGGTCTTGGTTATTTTGGTGTTCCGCAAGTTCTTCTTCGTTTTATGGCTATACGTAAGCCCGACGAAATTAAAAGGTCAAGAATTATTGCTACCGTATGGTGTGTTATCTCGCTTGCTGCGGCAGTTTTTATCGGTATAATCGGCAGAACCCTTTTACCGAATAGTGAAGCACTTAATAGCGCATCTAAGGCAGAAAGTATAATTATCGTTATTTCAACGAGTTACTTACCGCTTATCGTTGCAGGTCTTATTATGGCGGGTATTTTAGCGGCAACCATTTCTTCTTCCGACTCATATTTATTGATTGCGTCTTCATCGGTTTCCGTAAATATTTACAAGGGAATAATCAAAAAGGAAAAGGCGACCGACAAGCAAGTTATGTGGCTTTCAAGAATAGTGTTGCTTGTTATCGCATTGATAGGCGTTATAATCGCTTGGGATGAAAACAGCGTAATATTCACTTTAGTTTCTTTTGCTTGGGCAGGTTTTGGTGCTACATTTGGCCCGATTATATTGTTCTCTCTTTTCTGGAAGAGAACTACCCGCACGGGTGCAATCGCAGGTATGGTTTCAGGTGCGGTTGTGGTTTTCGTTTGGAAACTTGTGTTTAAGCAATTCTTAGCGCCCACAATGCCCGTCTTTGGCATTTACGAACTTCTTCCCGCATTTATAATTTCTTGTATAGCAATCGTGGTTGGCTCACTTTTAACGAAAAAACCCGACCAAGAAATTTTAGATGAATTTGAAAAGGCTAAAAAGGGTGAAGTTTCCGTTGCCAATCAAATTTAGACGTTAACTTTTTAAGATTAAAAATTAATAAACAAGAAAAACCCAACTTATTCAAGTTGGGTTTTTTTTAAGAAAGTGAAGTTCAACAAAAGTTGAAGTTAAATTGAAGTTTAGTTGTAATTTTTCGTGTATTATAATCGTAATCTAATTATCGTGGATGAATTTTAGTTAATAGGGGATTAAATATGGCTAAAACGATTAAAAAGAAAAAAAGATGGTTTTCTTTCGTAAAGAAAATAATGAAAATAAGATATAAACGCCCGAAATTCATTTATCTTGGAGAAGAGATAGATAAGGGCTCTGTTATAGTTTGCAATCACGAAGGCACGGATTCGCCTATGGCGTGGGAAATGTATAGCGGAAAGCCCGTGTCTTTTTGGGGTGCTTATCAAATGAACTCGGGACTAAAAAAAATGTATTCTTATCAAACTAAAGTGTATTATCACCAAAAGAAAGGTTGGAATTTATTTGGCGCAAGAGCATTTTGTTTGCTTGCAAGTCCGCTTACTAATATGTTCTATAAAGGGTTGAACGTTATATCTACATATCAAGACGCAAGATTTGCTAGAACGATAAGGGAAAGTATGGTTGCGCTTGAAAATGGCGAAAATATCGTAATCTTCCCTGAAAAGTCCGATAACGGCTATCAAGCGACCTTGCAAGGTTTTCACGGTGGCGTTGCCTTGTTTTTGAAAGCCTGTCTTAAAAAGGGAAATGACGTTACAGTTTATCCATCATACTTTAATAAAGAAAAAAATGTCTGTTTAGTAGGTAAACCCTTGAAATATAGCGAACTATTAAAAGGTCAAGAAGATAAGGAAGTGGTTGCTCAAACTCTATGTGATTTATGCAACGAGTTGGGCGAACAAACCTTTAAAATGGAAAGTTATAAAAAGAAAAAAAGCAAATAAACAACAAAAATCCGTCTTTAAAGTGCAATCTTTAAGGGCGGATTTTTAATTTTTTAGCCGTTTTAATTGTAATTGATAAAAATATTTGGTATAATCTTATTGCGGTACTGCCGTAAAAAAGAAAAAGGAACGAATAATGAATTTAGTAATAGTTGGCGTCGGCAAGGTTGGCGAAACTTTAGTTCAAAATTTAATAAAAGAAGGACACGACGTTTTCGTTGTGGACGTTGACGCAGTTAAAGTAGAAAGTGTTGTTAATCGTTTTGACGTTAACGGTGTTTCGGGTGCGGGATTACAAAAGAACGTTTTGTTATCGGCAGGAGTTGATAAGGCGGATTTCTTAATCGCTTGTACAGACCGTGATGAAACTAATATTTTATGTTGCGTTTTGGCAAGAAAACTTGGCGTAAAAAAGACTATTGCCCGTGTTAGAGACCCTGAATATTTTAAGGAAATTGAAAATATGCGTGAAGATTTGGGTGTGGATTTTTTCTTTAACCCAGAACTTAACACGGCTAAAGAAATTGCGCAAGTTCTTAAATTCCCGTCCGCAATAAGTGTGGAAAGTTTTGCAGGTGGGCGTGCAAATATGGTTGCTTTTAATATTGATGAAGATAATCCCATCGTTGGCAAAACCTTAAAAACCATATCAAAAGAGTATGGCAACAACGTGCTTGTAGGTATGATACAGCGTGGGGATAACGCACATATTCCGCACGGTGATTTCGTTGTAAACGAAGGGGATACGATATATATTATCGGCGACGAAATGCAAATTGCAAAGTTTACCAAACAATTAAAGATTTTCAAAAAGCGTGCTAAAAGCGTTATGATAATCGGTGGCGGAAAGGTGGGCTACTATCTTGCGAAAGAATTGATAGACTCTAATTTGAGCGTTAAAATAGTTGAAGACGACAGCGCACGTGCCCAAGAATTAAGCCAAACCCTACCAAAAGCGACGGTTATTTTGGGAGATGGTACAGACCAAAACGTTTTAGAAGAAGAAAACCTTAAAGGTTACGACGCTTGTGCAACCCTTACGGGTATGGACGAAGAAAACGTTGTCGTTGCTCTTTACGCAATGCAACGTGGTGTGGAAAAAGTAGTTGCAAAGGTTGACCGTTCTTCAATATTAGGCATGGTAAAAAATCTTGGTTTAGAAACGGCGCTTTCACCGAGATTGGTTATTGCAAACCATATCGTAAGGTTTGTTAGGGCTTATCAATCGGACAACGCAAACGGAATTGAAAATCTATATAAACTTAACGACCAAGTTGAAACCATAGAGTTTACCGTATCGGAAACTTTCAAGGACATAAATTTACCTATTAAGAGTTTGAAGATTAAACGAGGAATTTTAATAGGCGGTATCGTGCGTGACGGCGAATTTATTTTGCCGAGCGGTGATACTAAATTTAAAAAGGGAGATAGAGTTATAGTGGTAACTTCTCTAAAACAGATTACCGCACTTACTCAAATATTTAGATAGTATGAATTATAAAATGGTGTTTAATACGCTGGGGAAAGCCCTGCTTATAGAGGCAATTTTATTGCTTTTTCCTATGTTCGTCGGCGTTCTTTACCAAGAAAATACCTTTATATCCTATCTTTTGCCTATTTTGGGGCTTATATTAGTGGGCGCACCGCTCTCTTTTTTAAGGGTAAAAGATAAATCAATATACGCAAAAGAAGGTTTCGTCATAGTTGCTATGGCGTGGATTGCTTTGTCGCTCGTAGGGGCGTTGCCTTTCGTTATTTCAGGGCAAATTCCCAACTACGTTGATGCACTTTTTGAAACCGTTTCGGGTTTTACCACTACGGGTGCGTCTATTTTGAGCGACGTGGAAGCCCTTTCTAAAAGCATCTTGTTTTGGCGTTCGTTTACGCATTGGATAGGCGGTATGGGGGTGTTGGTTTTCGTACTTGCCGTTCTTCCTGCCGATTGTTCGGGCGCAATGCACGTTTTCCGTGCGGAATCTCCCGGTCCAACCGTTGGCAAATTAGTTAGTAAACTTTCTTATACGGCTAGAATTTTATACACCATTTATTTTGTGATGACTTTTTTGGAAACGGTGTTATTACTCTTTGGTGGATTGAGTTTTTACGACGCTCTTTTGCACGCATTTTCTACTGCGGGCACGGGCGGTTTTGGTTTGTATAACGATAGTGTTGCTCACTATGACAGCGTTTACGTTGAGATGGTTATCGCTACTTTTATGTTGCTGTTCGGCGTTAACTTTAACGTGTATTATTTGATTTTAATCAAGCAAGTTGGAAAGGCGATAAAGAGCGAAGAATTATTCTATTATTTATCAATGGTTGTGGTTGCAACCCTTTTGATTGCGTTTAATATTTTAAGTCAAGTTGCGTCATTTGGACAGGCGTTAAGATATTCTTTCTTCCAAGTTACTTCAATTAGTTCAACCACTGGTTTTTACACGGCTGATTTTGATAAGTGGCCGACTTTTTCTAAAGCGATTATATTGCTTTTAATGGTGGTTGGTGCTAGTGCCGGTTCAACGGGTGGCGGAATGAAAGTTACTAGAATTGCGCTCTTAATTAAGTCTAGTTTTAAACAATTAAAGCGCCTTGTAAATCCAAGGTCGGTGGTGTCTATTTCCTTTGAAAAAGAGCCTGTGCCTACCGAAGTTGAAAGAAACGTTAGAACGTATTTCGTCTTGTGGGCTTTAGTTGCGGTTAGTTGTTTCTTGTTGTTAACGTTAGACCCTAACGTTAATGATTTAATGAGCAATCTTTCGGCTACGCTTGCTTGTATAGGGAATATAGGTCCTGGATTAAATTTACTTGGCCCAACCTGTAATTTCGGTATTTATACACCATTTTCAAAGATATTATTATCTTTCGTAATGTTAGTTGGTCGTTTGGAAATTTTTCCAATGCTAATATTGTTTGTTCCGAGAACTTGGAAACGTGGTTAGAGAGCGAAAAAATTTTACAAACGCAGTAAACAAAGATGTAAAAGCGCCCGCAAATCGTTTGACAAAAATCGTCGATAAATGTTATACTAAAATTGCTAAAAAAATATTGACGTTTTTTGCAACTGACGGATAATGCGGGATACCCGCGGGAAGTGAAAAACCATAGTTTTGTCGACCGTCTGGGCAGTTTGTGTATCAAACTGCCTTTTTGTGTTTTTTAGGAGATTTTTATGAAGAAAGTAGCAGTAATTATGGGTAGCGATAGCGACTTAAAAGTGGTTGAAAAAGCAATAACCACGCTTAAAGATTACGGTGTTTCAACCGAAGTTCATATTTTTTCGGCACACCGCACACCTGTGGAGGCAAAAGAATTTACGGCTAGTGCAAGAGATAACGGAATCGGCGTTATAATTGCCGCAGCGGGAAAAGCAGCGCATCTTGCAGGAGCAATTGCTGCAAACACTACTTTACCAGTAATCGGTATTCCTATTAAAGCATCTGCGCTTGAAGGAATAGACGCACTTTTATCAACCGTGCAAATGCCCGCTGGCATACCAGTTGCAACGGTTGCGATAGACGGTGCTGAAAACGCTGCGCTTTTAGCAATACAGATACTTGCCGTTGAAGACGCAAGCCTTGCTGAAAAATTGCAATCGGCAAGAGATAGCAAAAAGCAAAAGATTTTAGAAAAAGATAAAGAAATAAACGAAAAGTACCGTTAAATTGCGGTGCGTTTACGTTGTCGCAAAATGAAGAGTGAACTTTTTTGATTCACTTTTCTTTGTTTTATAAGAGATGTTTTTGGAGGCTTTATGAGGAAAATTAACGAAGAATGTGGCGTTTTTGGGGTGTACTCGTCAAAAGTGCAAAACCTTGCGAGTATGACCTATTACGGTTTATATGCTCTTCAACACCGTGGACAAGATAGTTGCGGAATAGTCGTTAACGACGGTGGGGTTTTTACTGCGAAAAAGGATTTGGGATTAGTTGGAGACGTTTTCTCAAAGGAAGCGCTTGAAAATTTGGGCCACGGTAAAATAGCAGTTGGGCACGTTCGTGCGGGTAGCAAAGGCTCTATAAACATAGCAAATGCACAACCGCTTGTGGTAAATCACGTTAAAGGTAGTATGGCTATTGCTTATAACGGCAACGTTATCAATAAAAATAAATTGCGCACCGAATTAGAATTAGAAGGTTCTATTTTCCACTCGACAGGCGCAACCGAAGTTATAGCGTACGAGATTATTAAAGAAAGACTTAAAAAGCCGTCTATTGAGCATGCAGTTCTTGGAGTTATGGATAAACTTGAAGGTGCTTATTGCATAGTAGTCATGTCGCCGACAAAGTTAATTGCAGCGCGTGACCCGCACGGGTTTAGGCCTTTGTGTTATGGTGTTACGGAAGACGGGTCTTACGTAGTTGCATCTGAAAGTTGTGCATTAGATTCGGTTGGTGCAAAATTAGTTAGGGACGTTAAGCCGGGTGAAGTTGTTGTTTTTGATTCGATGGGCGTTCGCTCAATGAGTGAAAATTGCGAAAAAAAGACTATGTCGTCTTGTATATTTGAATTTGTATACAACGCTCGTCCTGATTCGGTTATAGACGGATATTCCGTTCACGAAGCAAGGCTTGAAATGGGTAAATATCTTGCAAGGAAATATCCCGTTGAGGCAGACGTGGTTATAAGCGTTCCAGATTCTGGGAACGACGCAGCGCTTGGGTATGCAAGAGAATCTGGTATTCCTTACGAACTCGGTTTCCTTAAAAATAAATACATAGGAAGAACGTTTATATTCCCCGACCAAAAGGACAGGGAAGACCAAGTAAGAAAAAAACTTAATCCCGTTGCATCTGCGGTAAAAGGTAAGAGAGTAGTTATGGTGGACGATTCTATCGTTAGGGGAACGACCAGCGGTAGAGTAGTTAAACTTTTAAGGGAAGCGGGCGCAACCGAAGTGCATTTTATGGTATCTTCTCCGCCGTTCTTATTCCCTTGTTATTATGGAACGGACATTAAGAGTAAGGACGTGCTTATTGCAAACAACTACTCTTTAGAAGAAATAAAAGAAATGGTTGGTGTGGACACGCTTGGTTATTTGGATTTAGAAGACCTTAAAAAGATAGCGACGTGCGGTGGCAAAAATAAATTCTGCTACGCTTGTTTTGACGGAAGATATTCAACGGAAATTCCGTTAGAAGAAGAAAAGAATAAATTTGAAACAAAAATCAACATTGAAGAAAAGACTAAAAGACACGATTAATTAAGGAGAAAAATTATGGAAAAGAGTTTTAGCGAAAGTTACAAGGCGGCGGGCGTTGATATTACCGCAGGTTACAAAGCAGTTGAACTTATGAAAAGCCACATCAAAAGAACTATGACTGACGGCGTTTGTTCGGACATAGGTGGTTTTGGTGGCTTATTTGAACTTGGCAAAGTTAAAAACCCCGTATTA
Organism: Clostridia bacterium; assembly: GCA_017648525.1. Lineage (GTDB taxonomy): Bacteria > Bacillota > Clostridia > Christensenellales > Borkfalkiaceae > UBA1259. Next base: position 9,177 of record JAGCIP010000042.1, on the reverse strand, counting down.
GTTAGTGGAACGGACGGTGTTGGAACAAAACTTAAAATAGCGTTCTTAATGGACAAGCATAACACGGTTGGTATCGACTGTGTTGCAATGTGTGTTAACGACGTTATTTGTTGTGGAGCAAAACCCTTGTTCTTCTTGGATTATATCGCTGTTGGTAAAAACGTTCCCGAACGTGTTGCATCTATCGTGGAAGGCGTTGCAGAAGGTTGCGTTCAAGCAGGTTGTGCGCTTATCGGTGGCGAAACTGCGGAAATGCCAGGTTTCTATCCTGTTGATGAATACGATTTGGCTGGTTTTTCGGTTGGTGTAGTTGATAAAAAGAAAATATTAAACAATAAAAGCATGCAAGAAGGCGACGTTATTATTGCGCTCCCTTCAACGGGTGTACATAGCAACGGTTTCTCACTTGTTAGAAAGGTATTCGACGTTGAGAAAGCCGACATCAAAACTCCGCTTGAAGCACTTGGTGGAAAGAGCCTTGGCGAAACCCTTTTAACCCCCACCAGAATTTACGTTAAACCTATACTTGCTTTGGTTGACAAAGTTAAGGTTAAGGCTATATCACATATTACCGGTGGTGGTTTTTACGAAAATATTCCAAGAAGTATTCCAGACGGCTTTGGCGCAAAAATCGAAAAGAAGGCAGTTAAAATTCTTCCCGTATTCGATATGCTTGCAAAAACCGGCGGAATTTGCGAAAGAGATATGTTCAACACCTTTAACATGGGCGTTGGTATGAGCGTTGTAGTATCTAAGAAAGATGCTGATAAGGCAATTTCAATTCTCCGCAAAAACGGTGAAGATGCTTATATTATGGGCGAAATTATTAAGTCTAACGATAAGATTATCATTTGCTAATAGATAAAGGCGGAAGGACTTATGAAAAAATCGGTTAACGTTGCCGTGTTAGTTTCGGGTGGCGGAACTAATTTACAGGCAATAATAGATTTTTCTGCGGAAGGTAGATTAGAAAGCGGAAAAATTGTAAAAGTTATTTCAAGCAAGGCGGGGGTGTATGCGTTAGAACGTGCGTTTGATGCGGAAATTCCCACCGCTGTGGTTGAAAGAAAAGGTAAAAGTCAAGAAGAATTTGAAAAGGGAATACTTTTAGAACTTGAAGAGTGCAATGCAGAAGTGATAGTGCTTGCAGGGTTTATGAGTATCTTGTCAAAGAATTTTACCGATAAGTATAAAGATAGAATAATAAACGTTCATCCCGCACTTATTCCAAGTTTTTGCGGTGAAGGTTATTATGGGCTTAGGGTACATCAAGCGGCGCTTGATTACGGCGTAAAAGTAACGGGTGCAACCGTGCATTACGTAAACGAAGTTGCAGACGGTGGTAAAATCATTATGCAACGTGCCGTGAAAGTTAAAGAAAACGATACTCCCGAGTCATTACAAAAAAGAGTTATGCAAGAGGCAGAGTGGAAAATTTTGCCAGCCTCACTTGAATTAGTATGCAAAAAGTTATTAAAGGAGAATTAAAATGAGCGTAGTTAAAGCACAAACTATGGGTAATCTTATAAACGGTAACCCTTACGTTGGTAGAGGTATAGTAATAGGTAAGAGTGAAGATGGAAAGAGTGCGTGTATCGCTTACTTTATAATGGGTAGAAGCGCAAACAGTCGTAACCGTGTTTTCGTTGAACAAGGTAAAGACGTTACTATTTATCCGTTTGATGCTGAAAAAGCGGGAGACCCCACTTTAATCATTTATTCACCGATTAGAGTTATCGACAATAAAGTAATTGTTACCAACGGTAACCAAACTGATACCATTTACGATTTCGTTAAAGAAGGCAAATGTTTTAGAAAGGCGCTTGCGACTCGTGAATTTGAACCAGATGCGCCCAACTATACTCCCCGTATTAGTGGTATGTTAACCTTTAACGGTAACGATTTTGATTATTGTATGAGTATATTAAAGGCGTCTGACGATATAGGCACGTCTTGCAATAGATTTACCTTTGATTATTCGGCTTTACAAGGTATAGGACATTTTATTCACACTTATAAGCACGACGGCAATCCTATTCCTACCTTTGAAGGTGAACCTGAAAGAGTTCTTCTTCCCAACACGGCAAAAGAACTTGCAGACGATATTTGGGAAAATCTTAACGAAGAAAATAAAATTTCACTTTACGTTCGTTACATAGATTTACAAACGGGCAAAGAAGACAATATTTTGATAAACAAAAACAAGTAAGATAAAATTAGGAGTCGATTATGAATGAATTTGAATTAAAATACGGTTGTAACCCTAATCAAAAACCCGCGAAGATATATATGGCTAACGGAAAAGAACTTCCCGTAACCATTTTGAACGGTAAACCCGGATACATAAACTTCTTAGATGCGTTTAACTCTTGGCAGTTGGTTAAAGAACTTAAAGAAGCAACGGGCAAACCTTGTGCAACTTCTTTTAAGCACGTTTCTCCTGCAGGTGCTGCTGTTGGCGAAAAACTTTCAGAAGTGGTTAAAAAGGCGTGCTTTGTTGATGATATTGCTGGTTTAGACGATTCGCCTATCGCTTGTGCTTACGCAAGGGCAAGGGGTACGGATAGAATGAGTTCTTTCGGTGACTGGATTGCTCTTTCAGATGAGTGTGACGAAGTTACCGCTACCATTATTAAGCGTGAAGTTTCAGATGGTATTATAGCTCCGTCTTATTCTCCCAAGGCTCTTGAAATTTTAAAAGCAAAGAGAAACGGAACTTACAACGTCGTTCAAATCGACCCAGACTACGTGCCTGAAGAAAAGGAAATTAAACAAGTTTTCGGCATTACTTTTGAACAAGGCAGAAACAATTTCAAAATTGATAGAGAATTAGTAACAAAAGAACTCGTTACTAAAAATAAAAACTTACCCGAAAGCGCAATTCAAGATTTAATCGTTGCACTTATCACCTTAAAATACACGCAATCTAACTCGGTGTGCTTTGCTCACGGTGGGCAAGCAATCGGCGTCGGCGCTGGTCAACAATCAAGAATACATTGTACCCGCCTTGCAGGTAGCAAAGCGGATAACTGGTTCTTGCGTCAAAGTGAAAAGGTGTTGAACTTACCTTTCTTGCCCACGCTTGGTAGACCTGACCGTAATAACGTTATCGATATTTACGTTTCAGACGAGTGTGAAGACCTTTTGGTTGATGGCGTATGGCAAAAATATTTTACCGAAAAGCCGTCCCTCTTTACTAGAGAAGAAAAGAAAGTTTTTTTATCCAAAATTAGCGGTGTTGCACTTGGCTCGGACGCATTTTTCCCGTTCAGCGACAATATCGAAAGGGCGGCAAAGAGTGGCGTTAGTTATATAGCACAACCCGGTGGCTCTGTAAGGGACGACGTGGTTATTGATGCTTGTGACCAAATAGATATGGTTATGGCGTTTACAGGAATGCGCCTTTTCCACCATTAATATCGGAGATAAAATATGAAAATTTTAGTTGTTGGAAACGGTGGTAGAGAACACGCCATTATCCAAAGTTTAAAGAAAAGCAAAAAAATTAAAGAGATTTACGCTATTGCTGGTAACGGCGGGATTGCAAACGACGCAATTACCGTTGATATGGACGTAAAAGACGTTCAAAAGGTGGCAGACTGGGCAGAACAAAATAAAATAGATTTTGCCGTAGTTGCTCCAGACGATCCGTTAGTGCTTGGTGCGGTAAATTTATTAAATGAAAAGGGAATACCTTGCTTTGGACCTACTAAAGAAGCGGCAATCATTGAAGGTAGCAAGATTTTCTCTAAAAACCTTATGAAAAAGTACGGTATTCCAACCGCTGAATATGAAACGTTTTCTAATATGGACGACGCTCTTTCATATCTTGAAAAATGCGATATGCCCATAGTTATTAAGGCGGACGGGCTTGCGCTTGGCAAGGGCGTAATCATTGCTGAAAATTTAGATGACGCTAAAAACGCCGTTAAGTCTATGATGGAAGACAAGGTTTTCGGTGCATCTGGTAGCAACGTGGTTATTGAAGAATTTTTAACAGGCCCAGAAGTTTCCGTTCTTTCTTTTACGGACGGAAAGACTTTAGTGCCTATGATTTCTTCTATGGACCATAAGCGTGCGCTAGACGACGACAAGGGGCTAAACACGGGCGGTATGGGAACGGTTGCTCCTAATCCTTATTACACGAATAGCGTTGCGAAAGAGTGTATGGAAAAGATTTTTATTCCCACTATGGAAGCAATGAACAAGGAAGGTAGAACCTTTAAGGGGTGCTTGTATTTTGGGCTTATGCTTACCCCGAAAGGACCAAAAGTAATAGAGTATAACTGTCGTTTTGGCGACCCCGAAACCCAAGTAGTGTTGCCATTACTTAAAACCGACCTATTAGAAATTATGCAAGCGGTTGCAGAAGAAAGGTTGGCAGAAGTCAAAGTGGAATTTAAGAAAAAATCCGCTTGTTGCGTTATTATGGCTAGCAAAGGCTACCCCGAAAAATACGACAAAGGATTTGAGATAACCTTTAAGACGAGCAGGAAAAACGTTTTTGTTGCGGGCGCTAAATTAGACGGCGGAAAACTTTTGACAAACGGTGGTAGAGTTCTTGGTGTTACCGCAGTAGCATACGACCTTAAAAAAGCAATTAAGAAAGCGTATAAAAAAGTTGATAAAATAAAATTTGCAAACGCTTATTATAGAACTGATATAGGAAAGCGTGCGCTTAAAGCATACGGAGAAAAAATATAATGGTATACAGAATTTACGTTGCAAAAAAACCTGATTACGCATTAGAAGCAAATGCGTTAAAGAGCGAAATATTAAACCTTTTGAAAATAGACGGCGTTAAAAGTTTGTCGGTAATAAATCGTTACGACGTTGAAGATATACAAAAAGATTTATTTGATAAATGTATAAATTCAGTTTTTTCAGAACCGCAAATTGACGATGCGTTTACAAAATTACCCAACGCTGACTACCTTTTTGCAGTTGAGCCTTTACCCGGTCAGTTTGACCAAAGGGCGGATTCTTGCGCACAATGTATTCAATTATTTTCGGCAGGGAATCGCCCTACCGTTAAAACGGCAAAGGTTTACGCAATTAACGGTAACTTAACCGAAGAAGAACTTTCGGCTATCAAAAAATACGTTATCAACCCCGTTGAGTGTAGAGAAGCCGACCTTGCTGAAAAGCAAACGCTTGCTCTTAGTTACGACTTGCCTGAAACGGTTGAAACGTTGGTTGGGTTTAATAAGTACGACCTTGATAAACTTTCGGCTTTCCTTAAAGAAAAGGGACTTGCAATGGATATAGACGACCTTAAATTCTTGCAGGCATATTTCATTAAAGAAGATAGGGACCCGACTATTACGGAAATAAAGATGATTGATACCTACTGGTCAGACCATTGTAGGCATACAACTTTCTTGACTACTATTGAAAGCGTTGAGTTTGAAGACGATTTGGCGCAAAAAATATATCAAGAATATATTGACACGAGAAAGGAACTTAACAGAACTAAACCCGTAAACTTAATGGATTTAGCAACTATTGCTACGAGATATCATAAAAAGACGGGCGCACTCCCCAAAATAGACGATTCGGAAGAAATTAACGCTTGTACGGTTAAGATTAAGGTAAACGTTGGCGGGGAAATGCAAGACTGGTTGTTGCTCTTTAAGAACGAAACGCATAATCACCCCACGGAAATTGAGCCTTTTGGTGGTGCTGCAACTTGTATCGGTGGTGCTATTCGTGACCCGTTATCGGGCAGAAGTTACGTTTACGCTGCAATGCGTGTTACGGGTGCGGGCAATCCGTTAAAGGATTTAAGTGAAACAATAAAGGGTAAATTACCCCAAAGAAAAATCGTTACTACCGCTGCAAGCGGATATTCATCTTACGGAAACCAAATAGGTCTTGCGACGGGTATGGTAGATGAAATTTATCACGAAGGATACGTTGCAAAGCGTATGGAAATAGGTGCGGTTATCGCTGCTGCGCCCGCAAAGAACGTTCGTCGTGAAGTTCCCGCTAAAGGAGACGTAGTAATTTTACTTGGCGGAAGAACGGGTAGAGACGGTTGCGGTGGTGCAACAGGCTCGTCTAAATCTCACAATTTAGAATCTCTTTCGTCTTGTGGTGCGGAAGTTCAAAAGGGGAACGCTCCCGAAGAAAGAAAATTACAACGCTTGTTTAGAAATGAAGAAGCATCTAGGCTTATTAAACGTTGTAACGACTTTGGTGCGGGCGGTGTTTCTGTTGCTATCGGCGAACTTGCAGACGGACTTAACATTGACCTTGACAAAGTTCCCAAAAAATACGACGGACTTGACGGAACTGAACTTGCAATCAGCGAATCTCAAGAAAGAATGGCGGTTGTTGTTGAAGCAAAAGATGCTGAAAGATTTATGTTCCTTGCAACCGAAGAAAACCTTGAATCTACAATCGTTGCGACCGTTACGGATGACGCTAGACTCAAAATGACTTGGAAAGGAAACGTTATCGTTGACATTTCAAGAGAATTCCTTAACTCTAACGGTGCGGAAAAGAAAACCGCCGTTAAAATAGTAAAACAAGAAATGCAAGAAAAGGTTATTCCCGCTGATTTCAAAAAGGGAATAGTTGACCTTGCAACCGACCTTAACGTATGTTCAAAGCGTGGATTAAGTGAAAGATTTGACTCAACTATAGGTGCGGGAACGGTGCTTATGCCGTTTGGCGGAAAATATCAACGCACGCCTATACAAGCAATGGTAAACAAGGTTTCGGTTGAAAATGCCGACACCGATACCTGTTCGTTTATGAGTTGGGGGTATAATCCGTTCGTTGCGGAAAAGAGCCCGCTTTTCGGTGGATATTACGCCGTAATTGAAAGCGTTTGTAAACTTATTGCAACCGGCGCAACCTTTGAAGATACTTACTTAACTTTCCAAGAATATTTTGAAAAGCCGAATAAAGACGCAAGTCGTTGGGGTAAGCCTTGTTCTGCGTTACTCGGTGCTTTCCGTGCCCAAAGAGAACTTAAACTTTCTGCAATCGGCGGAAAGGACAGTATGAGTGGTTCGTTTGAAAAGATAGACGTTCCGCCAACGTTGGTTTCATTTGCGGTTACTACTGATAATCTCGACAAGGTTATTACGCCTGAATTCAAGAAATCGGGTAGTAAAGTTGTTCTTCTTAAAGCTAAGAAAACTGCGGACGGACTTTTAGACACTAACGATTTAATAGAGAATTTTGGCTTAATAGAAAAACTCAACGCTGAAAAGAAAATACTTGCTTGTTACACTTTAACTTACGGTGGCGTAGCCGAAGCCGTTATGAAGATGGCGTTCGGTAACGGCGTTGGCTTTAAGTTTGAAAATATTTCACTTGATGAAATCTTTGGATATAACTACGGTGGTTTCGTTGTTGAACTTGAGAGCGGTGCGGAATTAGAAAAGGCAAGCGTTATCGGTTATACTACTGATGACAATGCAATTTCTTACGCTAATGAAAAGATTGAACTTAACGCATTGCTTAATGATTATGAGAACAAACTTGAAAGCGTGTTTAAGTGTAACGACGTTGAAAGTTCAAAGGGCGAAATTCCTAAATTATCATATACTGCAAACGAGTGGGCAACATCTCCCGTTAAGTTTGCTAAACCCAGAGTATTAGTTCCCGTATTCCCTGGCACTAACTGCGAATACGATACTAAAAAGGCGTTTAGTAGAGCAGGTGCGGAAGTTGAAATTTTTGTTATCAAGAACTTAGTTGACGTTAAAGAATCAGTAGATGCGTTTGCTAAAAAGATTAAAGATAGTCAAATAATCTTTGTTCCGGGCGGATTCTCTGGCGGGGACGAGCCGGACGGTTCTGGTAAGTTTATTACCGCTTTCTTTAGGAACAAGGCTATTAAAGAAAACGTTACCGAACTTCTCGACCAAAGAAAAGGTCTTATGGGCGGTATTTGTAACGGTTTCCAAGCGCTTATTAAGTTGGGATTAGTTCCTTACGGAAAGATTACTGACGAAGTTACCGAAGATATGCCGACTCTTACCTTTAACACTATTGCAAGACACCAGTCAATGCTTGTTAGAACTCGCATTGCGTCTAATAAATCGCCTTGGCTTATGGACACGCAAGTTGGTGACGTTTATACCGTTCCTATTTCTCACGGTGAAGGTAGATTTATTGCGCCTAACGCTGTGATTGATGAACTTATCAAGAACGGTCAAGTTGCTACTCAATACGTGGATATGAGTGGTAATCCTACTTACGACGTAAGATTTAATCCTAACAACTCTATTTACGCAATAGAAGGTATCACTTCACCCGACGGCAGAGTATTTGGTAAGATGGGACACTCTGAAAGAACGGGTAACGGACTTTACAAGAACGTTTTAGGTGAATACGACATTAAAATGTTTGCATCAGCAGTGAAATATTTTAAGTAAAAGGAGAAGAAATATGGGGTATAAAAGCGATATAGAAATAGCCCAAAGCGTTATTCCCGAGCATATTCTTAAAATAGCCGAAAGAGCAGGCGTTGAAAACAAATATATTGAACAATACGGCAATTATAAAGCAAAAATAGATTTGTCTATACTTAAAGAAAGCCCCCGCAAAAACGGTAAACTTATATTAGTAACGGCAATCACCCCAACCCCTGCGGGCGAAGGGAAAACGACAACTACCATAGGTTTAGCAGACGGGCTTAAAAAGATAGGTAAAAACGTAATGGTTGCACTTCGTGAGCCGTCTTTAGGACCTGTTTTCGGCGTAAAAGGCGGTGCTGCAGGTGGCGGATATGCGCAAGTTATACCTATGGAAGATATTAACTTGCACTTTACAGGGGATTTCCACGCAATAGGCGCGGCAAACAACTTGCTTGCTGCAATGCTTGATAACCACATTTACCAAGGCAACGCACTCAATATAGACCCGAGAAAAATCACTTGGAAAAGATGTGTGGATATGAACGACCGTCAACTCCGTTTAGTTGTAGACGGCTTGGGTGGAAAGGTAAACGGCACGCCTAGAGAAGATGGTTACGATATAACCGTTGCGTCTGAAATAATGGCTGTTCTTTGTTTATCTTCTTCTATTACCGACCTTAAGAATAGATTATCTAAAATAATCGTTGGTTATACTTATGACGATAAGCCTGTAACGGCAGGTCAATTAAATGCGCAAGGCGCTATGACGGCATTGCTTAAAGATGCGTTAAAGCCGAATTTG
>JAGCIP010000041.1 GCA_017648525.1 Clostridia bacterium | reverse complement strand
TTTATTGCCATTACTAATTGTTGGAGGGGTGATATATTTAATAATATCAATCTCTGAAACACGTTGCCAAAATTGTCATAAGCTTTTTGCGTTAAAAGAAACAAATCGAACATTAATAAAAAAAGAAAAAACAAGCAAGATAGAAAGGCATTATAATTATAATAAAAAAGGGCAAAGAACAAGTAGTAGAGACGTTAGAGTGTATGGCACGTGCTTTACGTATCATGTAACATATATTTGCAAACATTGCGGTCGTACAACAACAAAAACTGAACATAAAGACGTATATTGATTTTTAGGCGATTATGAATATATTTTTACGACAAATTTTAAATATAGAAGAAACAAAATATAAAAATTGGACTATTAGCTTAAATAATGCAAACGAAGAAAATATCTACTCTTTTGAAGAAAATGAATCGAGATTACTTGAACATATCTCTTGGAAGAAACATGTAAACTCTACAACAAGTTTCAGAAATATATATACAAGATATTGTTTGCAATTTATTCGATTAGACCGTGATAAAAAATATAATCAATGGTTGTTTTTAGGTGCTTTTGAAATATGTGGAGTAATAAATTTTGATGACGGACATCAAGTTTATGATTTGCGAAAAATGGACTTATTTAAACAGTATTCAGAACGCTTAATTATTGAATATTCAAAGAAACAAGGACCGAAACAAGCAAAGATAGATATAGAAAATATAGAAACTATAAAAGTAGTTTCCATATTAGAAAAGAAATATATAAAAATGAGTCAATTATTTGAAGGGTATCATAAAGTTTCATTGCCATTTTTAGAATTGAAGAAAATTATAATGAGCAATGTAGATAATTGGCGTATCTTATTAGAGAATGTAAATTGTATTTACTCAATTGTAGACGAAACAAACGGAAAAATTTATATAGGTAGTACATATAATAAAAACGGAACTTGGAGCAGGTGGAGTGAATATGTTTATACTAATGGACACGGGAACGACTGTAAGTTAAAACTATTAGTTGAAAAGCAACCCAATTATGCAAAAAATTTTAGATTTTCGATAATTGAAGTTTTCTTAAATAAGGACGACACTTCGCCATATATTTTAGAAAGAGAAAGATATTGGAAAGAAGTTTTTAGAAGTAGAATTTTCGGATATAATGATAATTGATTTTATAGACCGATAAAGTGTAGCACACTATATTTTGCTCTGCAAAGTCGTGTGTTTTGCAAAGCAAAAAGTAAAGGATAGCAAAATTTCGCTATCCTTTTATATTGTCTAAAAATTTCTAAGAGTGACGCACTAAACTGCATATCTTTTTTTATTATGAATATTTAATATTTATTTATCTTCTATTACTTTGTTTTTAGGTTTTCGAGTGTAACGAATTTCGGCGACAATGGTTGAAACAAGACACATAAGGTCGTTAATAACACCTGCAATAGAGAAAGCAACCAAATTATAGACAACCCAGCAAGCGTTTGACGGAATATTTATTCTCCTAATAACGTGCGGGCTCTTAAATCCATACGCAATAGTAGTTAAAAGTTTTGCAACGATTGAAATAATGCTTATTGAAACGGCGATATAGAGAACGACGGTGGGGTTAGTGGACCAGTTTTTCGCATAGCCGATAGACTTGCTCCAAGTTGCAATTATTGTAACAACGCCCGCTACAAAAGTGAAAGCCGAAAAGAAAACTACCCACCATTTGTTAGACTTGCCTTTTTGTACGTTATGCGTAAAAATAACGTTGCGAATACAACCTATAAAGTCCATAATCATACCGACCCACGCTCCCAAAAATATATATTGAATAACGAAAGTAAGCGAGCCTAAAGTCTTAAATAGCATAATTTTAAAGTGAGAGTTAAACTGCACGGAAATAATATTTAAGGCAATACCTAAAAAGCCTATTATTTGAATAAATATTTCATACATACGCTATATTATACAACTAATAAAAGGTAAAAGCAAATAATTGAGTATAAAGAGTAAAAAATATTGATAAAATACCTATAAAATGATTGACAGAAAAGGCAAAATAATTTAATATAATAAATGGATTGAATCTGGTTTAAATAGAGTCTTTCCAAAGCCAATATTCGGACCACTCTAACAGAGTTAAGGCCATACGGACAGCCGGGTCCACTGCCGATTCGTGGCTAGCCACGTTATTGATTGAGTTAAATACTCAAATTTTATAAGTTGGTTACTTTATAACCGAATGCGAGAATTCGCAGACTTGTGAAACGGTCAATAAGAGTAGTAAAAGTATTGAAGCTATATAGACTCTAAAAAACCTTAATATCTTACACTTATCAACAAAGCGTGCGCTTAATAGGTAAGTGTTAGTGTTTATTGAAAGTTAACGCAAGTTGTGAATCGACTTGCGTTTTTGTTTTAGGCAAATCCTTTGCCTTTTATTTAGGAAATCCAAAATAACGGAGAAAGTAAAATGACGAACACGACAAAAGAAAAGATTATTGAATTAGTTGACCTAACCCGTGAATTTGAAGACGGTATGGTTGCTGTGGACAACGTAAACTTATACGTTAGAAAAGGTGAATTTATCACTTTTTTAGGGCCGTCCGGTTGTGGTAAAACTACCACGCTCCGTATGATAGCCGGCTTTGACAAGCCGTCTAGCGGAAAGATTTTACTTAATGGAAAGGACATTAGTGAACTTCCCCCGAATAAGCGCCCTATAAACACCGTGTTCCAGCGTTATGCACTTTTTCCGCATCTTAACGTTTACGATAATATTGCTTATGGGCTAAAACTCAAAAGGGTTAAGGCTACTTATAAAAAACCTAACGGTGAAATAGTAGAAAAAATTGAAAAACTTACAAGGGCAGAAATCAACCAAAAAGTAGAAAAAGCACTTAAAATGGTTGACCTTGAAGGCTTTGAAAAGCGTAGCGTTTCAACCTTGTCTGGCGGACAACAACAAAGGGTTGCGATTGCCCGTGCTATCGTTAACGAGCCTAAAATTTTGTTGCTCGACGAACCGCTTGGTGCGTTAGACTTAAAAATGCGTAAAGATATGCAGTTAGAACTTAAAGAAATGCACAGAAAACTCGGCATTACCTTTATTTACGTTACGCATGACCAAGAAGAAGCGCTTACTATGAGCGATACAATCGTGGTAATGAAAGATGGTGTTATTCATCAGGTAGGTAAGCCGCAAGAGGTATATGACAATCCTCGAAATCTTTTTGTCGCCCGTTTCCTCGGCACACCGCCGATAAACGTATTTTCAGGAAGAATTTCCGATGGTAAAATTTATATCGGAGACGCCGCAATATACGATACCGAGCTTCCCGATGCGGAGGTCTACGTCGGTATTCGTCCTGAGGGATTTGTGGTTGACGGTGACGGACCGCTTGCGTGTCAATTTTCAAATATTGAGGTTATGGGCAGGGACGTGAGCATAGTTGCTACTCACAAAGAGTCACACGCACCCATAGTTCGCGCTATACTTCCGTCAGATGTGAGACTTGCGGACGTATCGGGTGAAATACGCTTCTCTGTCAAGAGGGACAAGCTTCTCGTTTTCGATAAAGTATCGGAAGAACGTATTTTTTGAGGTAAATTATGAAGAACAGTAATTATAAAGCGTGGCTTTATCTTTTGCCCGCTATCGCTTTTATCGGCGTCTTTATGGTATAT
>JAGCIP010000040.1 GCA_017648525.1 Clostridia bacterium | reverse complement strand
TTCAAAATATTTTTCCGTGCCTTTGATAGGTCTTTTGTTTTGGTCAACTTCGCATATGAGCACACCTTCAACCCTATCTTTGCCTTTAATTTCTAAAACGGTATGGCTTAAATATAAAGGAATACCAAAATCGTCTAAACATTGAACGATATTTCTCTTTAACCCACTAGAATAAGGCATAATTTCACATACAGCGTGAACTTTTGCGCCTTCTAACGTCATTCTTCTTGCCATAATAAGTCCTATATCGCCAGAGCCTAGGATTACCACTTGCTTGCCCGGTAAATAGCCCTTGATATTAACAAACTTTTGCGCAGTTCCCGCCGAATACAAACCCGCAGGGCGACTCCCAGCAATATTGAGCGCACCTTTACTTCTTTCCCTACAACCCATTGCCAAAATAACGGCTTTGGCTTGAACGGTAAATATTCCGTCGGTTGGATTTATCGCCGTTACCGACTTATCTTTGCCAACCGATAAAACGGTTGTTCCCATCATAACCGTAATATCTCTTTTCAATACTTGGTCTATAAATCTTTGTGCGTATTCCGGACCCGTAAGGCTTTCCTTAAAACGAGTTAAACCAAAACCATTATGTATGCATTGATTTAACACGCCACCTAAAACTTCGTCCCTCTCTAACACTAATACGCTTGCGCCCTTGTCAAACGCAGAAACCGCTGCGGCTAATCCCGCAGGGCCACCGCCTATAATTACAACGTCGTATCCGTTCATTTGGTTTTCCCCCGTAAAATATAAGATTCTCCACCGCTTTTGGTTACGCTTTCTAACGATAGACCAAGTTCTCTTGAAATAATTTCCGCAACGTAAATTTGACAAAAACCACCTTGACACCTGCCCATACCTGCACGTGTTCTTCTCTTTACTGCATCAACGTTAGTTGCACGTGGATTAGTGGTAACCGCCCTAACGATTTCCCCTTCGGTAATACGCTCGCAACGGCAAATTATTCTGCCGTAAGACGGCTCTTTTTTTATCAATTCGTTTTTTTGTTCGGTGTTTAATTCCTTAAAGAAATCATCCGCTTCCCTTTTACCGTTAAAATTCTCGTTAGCCCTTAAATCAAAATGCTTGCTAACTAATTCTTCTACAACAAACTTGCCTATAGCAGGTGCGGAAGTAAGCCCAGGAGATTCTATCCCCGCACAATTAATAAGTCCTTTAACCGCTTTGCTTTCTTCTATAACGAAGTCGTGTCTATCACAAAAAGCACGTGTGCCCGCAAAAGAAGTAATAGTCTTATCCCAAGCGATATTTTCGCACATTTCCCCCGCCTTTTCTTTAACCATATTAAGCCCGCCGACAGTCGTGGTAACGTCCTTATCGTCAACCACTTGTGCGGTAGGTCCTAAAATTATATTTCCGTCAACCGTTGGGGAAACGAGTATTCCTTTTCCCTTTTCAGTAGGAGTGAAAAATAAAGTTGAATTAACAAAACCTTGACACTCTCTATCAAGCAAGATGTATTCGCCCTTTCTTCCTCCAACCGTAAAGGAATAATCGCCCGCAAGGTTCGCTATTTCTTGAGAATAAATACCCGCACAGTTAATAATGATTTTTGCGTTAACTTTTCTTTCGGTCTTGTCTAAAAGGATAAAATTTTCACCATCTTTTTGTATTTTAGCAACATCAAAATCAGTATAAAGCGTTGCGCCGTTATCCATTGCGTTGCCTATTAGTGCAATGGTCAATTTGTAAGGGCAAATAATCCCGCCCGTAGGCGCTAACAATGCACCAACTGCGTTTTTGCTGATATTTGGCTCTAATTCTACAAGCCTTTCACGGTTTATAATGGTTAAACCGCTAACGCCGTTTTTCTCACCACGTTCTTTAAGAACGCTTAAAGTATTCATTTCTTCTTGACTAAACGCCACGACGAGCGAGCCGTTTCTTTTAAACTTTACGCCCAACTCTTTAGATAAATCTTCCATCATTTGGTTTCCAAGCACGTTGAACTTTGCTTTCAAACTTCCTGAAACAGCGTCAAACCCAGCGTGTACGATACCGCTGTTTGCTCTAGACTGTCCCATAGCAACGTCCGCTTGTTTTTCCAAAATGCAAACGTTTAACTGATATTTTACCAACTCACGTGCGACAGCGCCACCTATTACACCACCACCTATTACGGCTACGTCAAACATATTTTTTATTTACCCCGTTTTAGTTTACTTTTGTAATTTATTATAGTATAATAAAAATTGTCAAAACGAGCAAAAATTTTATGCATTAATCAACTTTTTGCTTGAAACTGACCAAAAAATCAAAATTGTTCGCTCAAAATGCGCAAATCGGGTAGATTTTATGAACGATATTTTAGAAAAAAGATTATTAGAAGAACTACAAAAAAAAGAGTTTATTAAAACTGAAGAACTTGCGGAAATATTAAGCGTTAGTTCTTCCACCATTCGTAGAGCCCTTAATCAATTAAAAAGCAAAGGGCTTATTAGTCGAACACACGGCGGGGCTAAAATGAACGACGAGAAAAATTATTTCCCGAACTTTTCTTTTCGCTCCCACCAAAACAGTTTAGAAAAGAAGAAAATTGCTCTTTCTGCTATTAAACTTATTAAAAATGGAGACGTTATTTTTTTAGACGGCTCTACTTCGTCTTTTTTTATTGCCGAATATTTATCAGAGTTTAATAACATTAAGGTTTTTACAAACGGCATAGACACCCTTTCTTTGCTCTCTAAAAACGGCGTTAACGCATATTCTACAGGCGGTATGGTTTCTACTGAAAACCCGTCGGTTTTAGTAGGGCATTACGCCGATGCGTTAATTAAAACCGTGCACGCAGACGTTTGCTTTTTCTCTGCGCAAACCGTACTTGACGACGGAGAGATTTTCGACTGCTTTGAACACGAAAACGTTTTGCGTTCTTCTATGATTAAGAATTCGCAAAAAAAGGTTTTTTTATGCGATAGCACTAAATTCGGTAAGGGCGCACATTTTAGACTTTGTAATCTTAACGACGTTGATTATATAGTTAGCGACCGTGCCTTAAAAGACTACTTCAAAGTTCCATTAAACACGGAGTTTTTATATTTATAATAACGGTTAAAAAATCAATAAGCGGTGGTGCCCTATGTCACCACCGCTCTGCTTTTAATTTGTTTTTAGAAAACCTTAAAGAAACTCAATATTCCAAGAACGTAGAAAATCACTAACAATACTGGTAATACGTATTTGCAATAAATACGTAATTTAGACGGCATTTTAACGCCTTTACCAAGATTAGATTCGGCAAGGAAATTATTCCAGCCCCACGCTTTTTTATCCAACGTACAGAAAAGCACGTAAACGAGTGAGCCTAGCGGTAAAACATTGTTACTTACTATAAAATCTTCTAAATCCATAATGCCTGTTTTTGCACCCAAGGGTTCAATGAACGATAATAAGTTAAACCCAAAAATACACGGTAAAACAAGCACGCAAAGTAAGCCCAAGTTAATTAAGCAAGATTTCTTTCTTGACCAGCCCCACTTATCCATACCAAACGCAATAATATTTTCAAAAACTGCAGTTACTGTTGACATTGCGGCAAAAATCATAAACAAGAAGAAGAACGCACCTAAAACACCGCCACCCGGTATATGATTAAAGATGTTTGGCAAGGTTTCAAAAATAAGACCCGGCCCTGCGATTTGCGCACCTTCAACGGGATAAACGAAAGTTGCGGGAATAACGATAAGCCCTGCTATAAAAGCAACGCCCGTGTCGAGAGCGGCAATAGATATAGATTCGCCTAAAAGACTTCTATCTTTCTTTATATAACTGCCGAATATTGCCATAGAGCCCATGCCGATTGACAAGGTGAAAAAGGCTTGCCCTAACGCTGCAAACATAACTTGACCCAAAATAACGTTACCTTTGGCGTCATAAACTATGTTCTTAAAGTTAGGAACGAGATAATATCTTAAACCTTCGCCTGCGCCTTCTAACGTACAAACGTAAACGGCAAGAACAACAATGATTGCAAGCAAACATATCATCATTATTTTGTTTACTTTTTCCACGCCTTTCTTTAAACCAAGAGAACAAACCAACACGCCTAACGCAACCACGCCTATGGTTACCAAAACTTGTAATAACGGATTTGAAACCACTTGCCCGAACTGAGCAGAAACTTGATTTGCGTTTTGACCTGCAAAATCGCCCGCAAGCATCTTGTAAAAATAAATAAACATCCAACCGGTTACAACGGTATAGAACATCATGAGCAAGTAGTTGCCTACCATACCCACCCAACTAAACAAGTGCCATTTAGTACGTTCTGGTTCAAGTGCGGTAAAAGAACTTGCTATACTTTTTTGACTTGCTCTACCTACGGCAAATTCCATAGTCATAATAGGCAAACCAAATACGACTAAAAATAGCAAATAAATTAAAATAAACGCAGCACCACCGTATTGACTAACAATATACGGAAATCTCCACACGTTTCCAAGCCCGATTGCACAGCCTGCCGAAATTAGAATAAAGCCTAGTCTTGAACCAAACTTTTCCCTTTCCTTGCTATTAAGATTATTTCCCATAATCTTCTCCTTTTTCTCTTTTTAGTTTTTTAGTTAATAACTTTTTCACGTCTATATTCACTTCGCTTATTATAATCGCAATAAAAACGATAGCAAAGCCAAAGCCTAAAGTAATTGATAAAGTTTCTGCGCCGAAGAATACCGAAAATAGCATACCGAAAACCGCTTCTAAACTCAATATAATTGCCGACTGATTTGCGGTGGTAAATCTCTGCCCGATAAGTTGTGCTGATTGAGCGTATAAAGTACAGAAAACGGCTAAATACCCAACCCTTAACAGTTGTTCGTTGTTAAGCGCATATCCGCTTATCCCCCTAACGGGAAGTTCAAACACGAGCGAACATATCATAAACAATACGCCAACCGTTAGGAAATTAAAAATTAGCATAAGAACGTTATCTAACCCTTGCTTTTGAAACTCAAATATAAATATAATTTGAAAAGCAAAAAACAATGCGCCTATTAAAGTTAAACCGTCGCCTATCAAAAGGTCAGCGCCACCCGCACCTTCGCCAGATAGTGCAATCAAGCCTATACCAAGCAAGCATAAAACGGCGGAAACAACGTTTATTAACTTTGGTTTTTGCTTAAAAATCGCCCACATTAAAAAAGGACACATTACGCAATAAGAAGAAGTTACGAATGCGTTTCTACCCGGTGTTGTATAAGTAAGCCCAAGCGTTTGCGCCAAATATGCGGCGGTTACTGATAGCCCGATAACGACACCAGCAATAAAGGTCTTTTTATCAAGTTTCTTAAAACGCTTAAAAAACACCAACGCTAGTACGACGCCTGCGAATAAAAACCTTAATGCTATAACGTAAAAAGCAGGAACTTGGCTGATGGTTTCTTTTAGAATTAAAAAAGAAGTCCCCCACGCCAAAGTAGCGGTAAAGAGTAAGAATTGACCTATTAAGTTGAGTTTTTTACTACTTGGCATAAATTTCCCTTAACCTTTTATTTAAACAGCTTTTTAATTTTACCACAACCGCACTTTTTTGTAAAGGGTTTAACCGCTTAACCGCCACGATAACACTAAAAACAATTAAAAAATACCTTTTCTTTTATGAAAAGACTACGCACGATATATATTGTATAAGAAATTTTAATAGTATAGGGTAAAATTTATTATTAAAAGCGCTTGAAATTGATTTAATTGTCGTGTATAATAAATATATTATTTATGTAAACAAAATCAAAAAATGGAGATTTTTTATGGATTGCAACAAAAGACCTGAAAACATGGCACGCATTACTACCGTAGAGTTGGCAAACGAATTTATCGAGCAACAAATCAAACTTATTAAAGAACAAGTGGGCGATAGAAAAGTTCTTCTTGCTCTTTCTGGTGGTGTAGACAGTTCAGTTGTTGCCGCTCTTTTAATCAAGGCGATAGGCAAACAACTTTATTGCGTACACGTAAACCACGGACTTATGAGAAAGGGTGAAAGTGAACAAGTTATTGAAATATTCAAAAACGGTTTAGATGCAAACCTTATTTACGTTGACGCTACCGACCGCTTTTTAGGGCTTTTGGAAAACGTTAGCGAGCCTGAAAAGAAAAGAAAAATTATCGGCAATGAATTCATTAAGGTTTTTGAAGAAGAAGCAAGAAAACTTAAAGGTATTGAATTCCTTGCACAAGGCACTATTTACCCCGACATTATTGAAAGTGATGGCGTTAAAGCCCACCACAACGTAGGCGGTTTGCCAGAAGACTTGAAGTTTGAACTCGTTGAACCTGTAAAACTTTTATATAAAGACGAAGTTAGAGTCGTTGGCTATGCTTTGGGACTTCCAAAAGGAATGGTTGACCGTCAACCTTTCCCGGGTCCTGGGCTTGGCGTAAGATGTTTGGGTGCAATTACCAGAGATAGACTTCACGCTCTCCGTGAAGCAGATGCAATTTTGCGTGAAGAATTTGACAAGAACGGTTTAGCAACCAAGGTATGGCAATATTTTATCGCCGTTCCCAACATGAAGAGCGTTGGCGTTAAAAACGACAAGAGATACGAGGGCTGGCCTGCAATTATCCGTGCGGTAAACACAGTTGATGCAATGACTGCTACTATTGAAGAAATCCCCTATTCCGTTCTCCACAAAATTACCGAAAGAATTACTCACGAAGTGGACGGCATTAACAGAGTTCTTCTTGACCTTACACCAAAGCCTATCGGCACTATTGAATGGGAATAATAAAATTTAAAAATATATTTTAAGGGAGAAATAAATTATGGCAAAATCTAAATACGTACCAAACATTGACAATGAAATGCAAAGCCTTGGGCAAGCATTGATTAGCAAGGAATACAAGGCAATTTCAAAAAACGAACTTATTAAGGGAAATGCACTTACGGTTGACGTTTATCAAGGTGATAAATACGTTGGTGGCGCAAATATTGACAATAGGCAAACCAAATTAGGCAATTTTTGTCCACGCATTAAAGCATCTTTATTCGGATTTGGTAAATGCAAAAACGTTAAAATATTTTACTTAAACCGTCAAAAATGGTCTGCCCCCGTTAGCCTTCACGCAAGAAGTTTTAACGGTAAGTCTATTTCGTTTAGGGGTTACTGCGAATGTAGAATTAAAGTGGTTTATTTAACTAAATTCCTTGCTTGGGCAAAAGAATTCGGTTTAAAACCCAACAACGGAACTTGGTTAAGCCTTTATGCTATACAGGATAAAATCATTAACAAGACCCTACCCCGTTATTTTGAGACCACACTATTTAATGCAACCGTAGAATCAAATTATTTCGCTTTCTCTCTCGATAAAGTTGAACATAAAGAACTTTTTGATAAAATTGTAAATTCGGTTGCTAATAGCATGAGTTCTATGGGCGTTGAATTAGAAATTGACTTAATTAAAAAATAATGTTTATAAACTGAACGAAAAAAGCCCGCTACGCTTAATAACGTAGCGGGCTAATTTATTTTTATTATTCGGCAAAAGCGGTTAAAGTCTTATAATCAAGTTTATCGTATGCTTTTATGAATTTTGCTAGTTCTGTAGCAATAATTTTTGCTCCACCCTTATCGTTGCTCTCAATATTGAGCGGTAGCAATGGGTCGTGCAGTGAAAGTCTTAACAAGAACCAACCATTTCCATGTTCTTTATCAAGATTTACTCTTATACCTTCGTAGTTGTTGGGTGCAATTTCCCAACCTGCTTGCGCTTTTGCATATTCGCCTAAATCGTCTATAACCTTTTGACCGTACGCCTTGAAATCTTCTAACAATATATTCATTCTAAATTCAACGCTCTCTTCAGGCTCAGCAAGTGTTTCAATAAGCGATTCTAAGGTATAGCCTTGTTTTTTGCCACGAGCAAGCTCTATTAAAAGTTTAGTTACTAAATAAGCACCGTCGTCCAAGAAATAGTTTTCTTTTAACGCACCGTGTCCACTAGTTTCAATAGCAAGTTGACTGTCTTGACCTAAATCGTTAAGTCTAATAGATTCGTTTATTACGTTGCGGTAACCACGCTTAAAGCGGTGATGAATACCGCCCTTTTCCTTAATGAAATCACCAAGTCCCGTTGAAGTGATAGAGTCGGTAACGATAGTCGTTCCGGGGTGTTCTCTTAAAAGTATTGCCGAAAGCATTGCGATAATGCGGTTGCGGTTGAGTTCGCTACCGTCTTTTAACACCGCGCCCGCACGGTCAACGTCCGTATCGAAAATAATACCGAAATCAGCGCCGTTTTTATTAACAGCACCAGTAATGCTTTCCATTGCTTTTTTATCTTCTGGATTAGGAATATGATTAGGGAAACTTCCGTCTGGGTCTAAATATAAACTGCCGTCGGTATTAGCACCCAAAGGTTTCAACACTTTATCAACAAAAAATCCGCCTGCACCATTGCCCGCGTCAACCACGATTTTAAATCCTTTAAGGGGTTGTTCTTCCCCTGTAGCCTTACGAATTTTGTCTGCAAGAACGCTTGAATAAGCATTCATCAATTCGCCACAAACTAACGCTCCGTTTGTAAGCCCTGTTTTGTCTTGTCCTTCAGCAAAGATGAGGATTTCTTTTATATCGCCCTTTTCAAGCCCGCCATCTGCGGTAAAAAACTTAAATCCGTTGCGATTAAACGGCAAGTGGCTTGCGGTAATCATTACCGAGCCGTCAAACTTATATCCATCCATAACGGTCGACATAAACATAGCGGGCGTACTTGCCATACCAAAATCGGTAACGGCTAAACCTTGTTCCACCATAGCAGAACAAATCCAACCACAAAGTTTTTCGCCAGATAATCTACTATCTCTACCAACTGCAACCCTTAAATCGTCCTTGCCAAATTTATTTTTTAGCCAAACGGCAAACCCTCTACCGATATTTTTGCAAACTTCTTCGGTAAGGTTGACGTTTTGTCCTTCAATTCCTTCTAAGGCAACGCCACGAATATCGCTTCCATTTTGTAATTTCTTGTAATCCATAAATTTTCTCCTAAAAGTTATTTACTTTTATCATTTGCTTTTATATTGTAGCACAACTTTAACACAAAATCAACAAAACACCCGCTCGCTACTCTTTATTGTTTGCTTTTGCTTTGTAAATTTTATAAAGTTCTTCGGTTGCAAGGCGAACTTTTGCAACGGGAACGTTTTTGGGCGGGAAACAATAATATAGTTCGTTGTTATCCCCTATACCTATAACGTCGCCCATTTCATACCAAAAATAGTCGGCGTTCAGTCCGTAAGAATTTATAGTTTTTTGTTTATAATTCAATTGCCCGTCTAAACTTGTAAGTTCAAACCCCTCTGCAGAGTGTTTCAACCGCCCAGCGCCAACCATATACAACGCCTTATAATCTTTTATTACACCTATTTCAACCGGCACGTCTAAACTATATTCGCCTAAAAGAATTTCTTCTTTAATTTTTTGCCTTTGCCAAGCATACCAGTCCGGCACGTGTGAAAACTCAGTTTCACCTTCGTTTGCTTTTAACTCCCCATACTCCGTAAGAGTATAACTTTTACCACAGCACTTACAAGACAACGTAGTGCCTTTGCCAACCATTTCTCCTTCTGCATTACAGTTTGCACAGCGATAAATAATGCGTTCTAAACCATCTGCACGGAAAGGCTCGTCTATTTTTATCTTCTCTTCCTTTTGCCATAAAAAATTATCAAAAGAAAAGGCTTTTTCTATAATTTTATTTACTTCATCAAGCGAAAGTTTTTCTATTTGTTCTTTTGTAAACAAAGTTTCAACGTGTGCGCTAACGGGAACTTTTCTTAATTGCAAGCCGTTATATAACGGGTCGTAGTGAAAGGCGCCGTTAGTAGTTATAAATACGACCGGAACGTTTAATATCTTTACTAATCTACCAAAATTATCAGGTAAAACGGTCGCTTTACCATCAAAAGAATACCCTGCTTCCGGATACATTAAAACACTCGTCTTTTTCTTGTTTAACATATAACGCATATCGTTGATAAGCGAAACGTCGCTAACAAATTTACGTGTGGGCATACAACCTATGTTTCTCATAAGCCACTTTTTCCCAACTAATGCGTCGTGAGTGCTTACAACAGAAAAAGGCATAGGATAAAGTATCCCGTGTGCTATTTTAAGGTCTATAAAACTTGAATGGTTCATAAGTATTAAATATGGTCCACCCTTTTTGTTTATTTCCCCCGTAAATTTAAATCTTGCCTTTTTAAGTTCACCGTGCGACAATATTTTTACAAGCGTTCTAAATATTATAGACGGTTTTTTGGGCTTTAGCTTTTTTGCCTTTTGTATGTTATTAACTTCTTTGTATGGCAATTTAATTGTTTTAATTTTCATACTACACTCTCAATAAACTTATAATATTATTTTACCATTTTTATAAGTTTTTTGCAATACTATTTAGCCTTTTTATTTTTTACCCTTTCGCTAATTCTTTTAGTTAACTTGTCAAATTGTGCATTTAGTTTGTCTGCGTGTTTTATGCATAATATAAACGCAATTATAGACGTTAATGCAAGGGCGGATAAAACTATTAACCCCCACCCGTGAAAAGGTATTATTTCCCCTGACGCAAATATCAAAGTTGCGCCTATCGAAGTTGCACGAGTGATAATTTGCATTATTAAAAAAGTATAAAACTTAACCGAAAGCACCCCTGCAACCGAGCATAATAAATCGTCTGGAAAAAAGGGCAATAAAAACGCAAAAAACAAAAAGACCGTTTCTTTTCCTTTTAGCCTTTTAATCCAGCCGTCTGCAACGTCTTTGCCACCCGCTAAAAAATTGACTAACGGTCTGCCGATTCCCCTGCCAAGATAAAATCCAAACACCCCGCCTATCATCATTCCTATATAAGAATATAAAAAGGATAACCACGCACCGAAAATATAACTTCCTGCAAGTATAGTTATAACTGCGGGTATAGGTATAAAAGTTACTTGTATAAACGATATAAATATGAACGCCAAAGGTGCAAAAGCCCCTGCTTTTTCCACCCAAGCTTGAACTTTTTCTCTACTAATATCGTTTACGCCTAATTTTTGCAGTAAAAAATAAACGGAAACGGTTACAAAAAGTATAATTAGCGCAGTTAAAATTATTTTTATAATAAATTTGCGATTTTTCATTGTACGTATTTAGTTTATCGCAAAAATCATAAAAATAAACGGGCTTTTCGCATTGAAAAACCCGTGTAGTTATTAGAGTAAAATTTCTTTATTCGTTCCGTAAAAGATATCGTCGTGCCCAGACATCATCTTGCAAAATTCTTCAAATTCTTCCCAGCAAAGATATTGCGGGTCGTTCATATCTAATTCATAAGTGTGTCCCCAAACGTAGAATAATTTGGGCTCGTCCGTTTTAAGTTCGATAAACTGTTTACCAAGTTCAAACATCTTTTCTTTTTGAACAAAGTATACCGACGGATTAAATCTATATAAATCGTCTTGCAAATCAAAGTTATGCGTGCTTTTAATGGTTCTTGAATATTTAACACCGCTGTTTTCTTTAATAAGTTTAGCAACACGCTCGTCATTGTTTTCACCACCGCAGGGGTAAGCCATGCCGATTACTTCGTATCCGCAAAGCGCAGATAAAATTTGGCGGTCGTTTTCAACTTCATTAATTACTTCCGCATCACTTAAAGAGGGCAAAAGCGGGTGCGTTTTAGTATGCACCGCAACTTCGTGATTTTTATAAACTTCCTTAACGTCTTTGGGCGCTACTTTAGAGTGGTTGACCGTATGCCCACGAGTAACGATTTGTCTAACGTTCCCTATCAATGCAGAGTTTAGGTTAAAAGTGCCTTTTAACCCGTATTTATTCATAATTTCAATAGCCCTAATATCTTGCAAGACCCCATCGTCAAAACTAAAAGTAAACGCTTTATTTTTACCGTTCCACATAATAAAAGCCCCTTTGTTTTTTTATAATTGAATTATACCACCATTTACCGTTAATTTCAAGTATTTTACTAAATTTAAAACATAAAAAAGATTGCAAATCACTTGTAAAAATATTGAAAATATGGTAATATGATAAAGCTTTGGAGACGTAGCTCAGCTGGTTAGAGCGCTTGCTTGACATGCAAGAGGTCATAGGTTCAAGTCCTACCGCCTCCACCAAAAAAAGAAACTGCTTTGGCGGTTTCTTTTTTTATGCCAAATTCTTAAAGATTTGGCTACCATTCGAGCGACAGCGAGTTATAATGTCTAACTTTTGGGGAGCATTTCAGACAGCGGACTTTTT
>JAGCIP010000039.1 GCA_017648525.1 Clostridia bacterium | reverse complement strand
TTCTTATCTTTAAACGCAGCGTCGCCTATAGCAACTACGGGTTTTTCGTTATAAGTTTCGGGAATAACCACTACCTTATCCCCACAAGTACCGATACTTGTTACGATATAACCCGTTTCGTCGTCGTTTAGTTCGTAAGTTAATCCTTTGCTGGCAACTCTCGGTGGTTCGCTAGGCGTGCTACAAGCGGTAACCGCAAAAAGAACGGTGCATGCAAGTGCACAAGCAATTAAAGATGTTAATAGTTTTTTCATAAAAATTCTCCTTTATATATATTGTGTAAATATGGATTGTTAATCCAACTCGTCCAAGGTTAAATCATACGCAGGGGCAAATTCTTTTAAATAATAATCAACTTCCGCACGTTTAAGGTTTTTAAGTTCGTTCCCGATTGAAATTTTTGCCTTTTTGAACTCGGAATTTCCTGCTTTTATTTCTTCTACACATTTTAAATAAGCCGAAAGCCTATCAGCGCACTTAACTAATTTATACTCTTCTGCCGTTTCGTCGGGAATAATATACTCTTGATATTCGCCTTTTAAACTGTCTGGGAGCATACCCAAAATCTTTTCACAAGCGTTCTTTTCTAAATCTTTATACGCAGACTTGATTTCAGGGTTAAAATATTTTATAGGCGTGGGTAAATCGCCCGTAATTACTTCCCCAACTTCGTGATACTGCGCAAGCAAAACAGCCTTGCTAACGTCTATATTCCCACCGTAAATCTTATTGCTAATAAGCGCAAGTGCGTGCGCAATAACCGCCACTTGTTGACTATGCTCCATTATGTTTTCTTCTCTAATAGAGCGCATCAACGACCAGCGCTTAATATATTTCATACGGTTTAGAAATGCAAAAAATTTAAACATTATATATACCTAATAATTGCTTTATTTTTGAAAAAATTTTTAATCAATTTATATTTTAGCATATAATTTCACTTGACGCAATCAAATTTATATGATATTATCTTACCATCAAAATTAAATATTCGCTATGGGTGCCGTTTTGGCTGAGATTATACCATTGAATCCGCAAGGTAATGCTTGAAGGAAATGCAAATAATATCGAAATTTACGCACCCTAATCGGGTGCGTTTTTTTACGCTTTATAGCGAATAGAAGGAGTGTTTTATGTTTAACCTTTTATCAACTCACGCAATCGATTTGTTTTTGCCGATTGCAAAATGGCTTGCTATAGGCGTTATCGTTTTATCGCTTATTGCTATTCTAATAGTTGCACTATTAAAAAAAGAACGACTTTCCGTCTACTTTAAGACCGTTCTTTTTATAGTCTTTCTGTTTTTATTAGCACTAGGCATAACCGCATTGATTTTAGACCTTGTTAAAAGTTTTAACGAAGGCGATTTCACTAGCGATACGGTAACTTTCGTTACAATTCCCGTAGTTTGTCTTTTCTTCTTATTGCTCGTAAGTGCAGTAATTTTAGCAGTCGTTTATAAAAAATTCGACGGCGAAAAAAGGACTTCTCTCTTAAAAAAGTCCACAACAATTTTAGGCATTATAAACCTTGTCGCCGTTATCGTTTGTGGCGTTTTAATGGCTGTTTACTTTGAAAAAGTTAAAGAGTGGTATCCTACGCTTAACCAAACGGCACTATATATTTCTTCCGCATTAGTCGTTATTACTATCGTTGCTCTTGCTTTTATTCTCAACAATAACGACAAACCCTTCGATACTAAATGCCTTGCGTTAGCGGGAATTACCGTTGCAATGAGTTTCGGGCTTTCTTTCGTTAAGATTTTTAGAATGCCACAAGGCGGGTCTATTACTTGCTTTTCACTTCTCCCTATTATGATTTTTTCCTACGTTTACGGAACTAAAAAAGGTGTTTTCGTCTGCCTTATTTACGGCGTATTACAAGGAATTCAAGACCCGTGGATTATTCACCCTGCACAATTCATTTTGGATTACCCCGTTGCATTTGCTTCTATCGGTATTTCGGGTGCGTTTGCGAAACTAAAAGCCTTTAACAACAAACCGCAGTTAGCCTTTTTGTTAGGCGCAATTCCCGCATCTTCTTTAAGGTTTATATCTCACGTTCTTTCGGGCGTGTTTGCATTTGCTTCTACTTATGCGGGTGATATAAATTCTTGGATTTACTCGCTTGGCTACAACTCTTACGTTTTCATTGATATTGCAGTCGTTATGGTTATTGGCGCAATAGTTTTCTCATCTAAAACCTTTACGGGCGAATTAGATAAACTTTCAAATAATATTTAACGTAATTTAATTGAATTATAAACAAAGGTCGCTTGGCATTTTTGCCAAGCGACCTTTGTTTTTATTTAAGATATTTTTCAGTTACTTCCGCCACTAATTTGCAAATATCGGCACAAGGGCGTTTTGCGTAATACTTTGCAGTTCTCTCTTCAGGCACGGGCGATTTATCTTGCAAGGTTTTAGCATCTAATAATTCCGCACAAACTATACTGCCAAGTTCTTGCTTTATCTTTCCACACGCTTTTTGAATTAAGTCGTAAATGGCAAGTTTATCATGCCCGTCTGATTTAAGATAACTTAAAACCATAGTCATACCGAGCACCGCCCCACAAACGTGGCGTTGCCTGCCAACCCCACCGCCGTAACCTATCGCAAGTTTCTTAAGTTGTTCTTCGGTTAAACCCAACTCGTTTTTAAAAGCAAGAACAACCGCTTGTGAACAATTTAGACCGCTAGTAAAATTTTCTTTTGCAAGTTCACCTTTATTCATTTTATATCTCCTAATTAACAAATATATAAAAACTACCAACGGTAGCAAAGTAAATAACTATGGGTAAAATAGTGAATATTACAAAATACAACAAGGTTTTATTCTCCGAAAGCCCTTTCTTTTTGTTCACAATAGCAAGAATTACCCCTATTAGAGAAAGAATTAACACAGCCAAAAAACACGGTGACGCAAAAACTAACCATAAAACAAAACCAACGGCTTTACCAAGTCCTTCTTCCGTCGTAATTATGTCCGCCATAAATATGGAAGATAATACTGTTATTAAAAATAATATTATTGCTATAACGATTTTATACTTTTTATAAGTTTTCATTTTGTACCCCCCCAACAGTTTTTTATTATTATAACACACTTTTTAGTATATTTCAAGAGGTAAAAATTTTTATATATAACGATTTAGATTTAAAAATTCAAAAAGCAATTAACACTGTTAACTGCGGACTGCACGACTTTGACCGACAATCTTTTGACGGACTAGTGCTCCGTAGCGTTAGCGTAGGAGAAGGAAGCAGAATACTTAGTTGAAACATAAAAAAGTGAAAAGGTAATTTAAAATTCAAAAAGCAATTAACACTGTTAACTGCTTCCTGAATAATATATGATAAGGGGGAAAATGATGAGCGATTTCACATGCCTTTCGGCATTTCCTTTTGACAATGATATCTTACTACTTTAAAAAAGTTTTGTAAAGCATTTTACACCCGTTTTTTGAAATTTTTTGAAAATTTTTCACAAATTTTACAATATTTTGGAATATTTTGTTAAAAATTATCACGATGTGTGTTATGTTTTCAAATATGAAATAAAAAAATTAGGCGAGCAAAATTTGCCCGCCTTAAAATTTTGTTTAATTATTCGCCCTTAAATGGTAACAAATCAACAACCCTAGCACGTTTGATTGCTTTTGCTAAAACTCTTTGGTGTTTTGCGCAAACGCCAGTCATACGTCTGGGAAGAATTTTACCGCCTTCGGTGATGTATTTCTTCAAGGTGTTGATGTCCTTGTAGTCAATAGTTTCAACCTTATTTTGACAGAAAGAGCAAACCTTTCTGCGGGGAATTCTTTTAACGAATTTTTTACCTTCCTTGGGTGCAACTGCAGAATCAATTGCAGATGCCTGAACGTTGGTATTTTCTTCCATTTTGATATCTCCTTATAATATTCGTGGCAAACTTGCCAAATTAGAACGGAAGCTGATTGTCGTCAATCGCTTCTAGTTGGGGGCGTTCTCTCTTTGCAGAAACGACAGGTGCATCAAATTCACCTTCGTTTTGCGTGCCCTTAGGCGTCAAGAACTCCACTTCGTTAGCAACCACGTCGGTAACGTTTCTCTTAATTCCGTCCTTATCTTCGTAAGAACGATTTTGTAAACTTCCGATAACGGCTACTTTGTTACCTTTCTTTAAATATTTACCGCAATTTTCCGCTCTACCACGCCAAACGGTTATGTTGAAAAAATCCGTTTCACGAGTACCGTCTGCATTTGCATAATCTCTAGACACGGCAATCGAAAACCTGCAGACCGCTACTCCGCTGGGAGTTTCGGTAAGTTCTGGGTCTCTGGTAAGATTTCCTATTAAGATAACTTTGTTCATAATCTTTTTCTTCCTTTTTAAATCTTGGTTATCAATCTTCTGATAATACCATCAGTTATACCGATAACACGCTTTAATTCTTCTACAAACGTTTTTTCTGCTTCAAAGGTCATCAATACGTAAAAACCTTCTGATTTGTAGTTGATGGGATATTGTAATTTTCTTACACCCCAACGGTCAGTCTTTTCTACTACACCACCGTTTGCCACAACCAAATCTTCGATTTTCTTGATAATCCCGTCTTTAGCGTCGTCTGCAAGAGTCGCATCAAGGATATAGAGCATCTCGTATTTCGTCATATTTTTTTACCTCCTGGACTTATTCGGCTTGAGTTTTTCTCAAGCAAGGCTTTTTACTTTGTAAAAACAAAGCAAGTTCCATAATAATAACAAAAATTATGCGTTTTGTCAAACATTTTGTCATATTATATTAGATAATTTTGCGACCACTTCTAACAAAGTGAGCGTATAAAGTTCTGGGCTACAATCATCTACAGGAATAATACCTGCGTCGATAAGTTGTCGTATCGTGGCTTTACTAAACACATTAGAAAGTCCAGACGCATCATTTTCAAGGTCGCCTAACTTCTTATCTGATATAACGTATTTTTCAGGTCTGCCGTCGGTATCTTTATTGCCTTGGTCGGCAAAATCGACACCTTCAAAACAGAGCAATAACCAAATACCGTCGTTTGCACATAATCCGTATTTAACAGCATTTTCATTTTCTTTCTTTTCAAAATACTCAGCATCTTCGTGAACGAAAGCGTAGTGGTCTGCCTTGCCGTCGTTATTAGTATCAATATACTCTAATGCAAACCAAGTATTTTCATCAACAAATTCCGCTCCGTTCGTGTCTATCGGCTTAAAGCACTCTTTACCATACGCATCATATAGGCTTAATTCACTAATTCTTTTTCCTACGGTAGATAGTGTAACGGGATTTTCTGTATCTCCTAAAAGCGTATCTAAAATTGCGTTGCCATAAGAACCGTTGCTCTTGGTCATAACGCTTGAAAGTTTTACCCTGCCGATATCAAAATTATTGCTACCGATATCGCCTACTAAAACGTCGCCAAATTGAGCGGTAGTTTTGCCAAGAGCCTCACAGAGAACACTCTTTAAGGTTTGGTTAATAGAGTCGCCTAAAACGGTTTCTAAATGTAGATTTTCAATAGAGAAACTTGAAAGGCTTGACAAGGTGATTTTAGTGTAATCGGTTTCCTTTGTAATGTCGATAAGAATATTATACAATTCTTTATTTGAGTCGGTCTTGGGAATTACGGTGTTGATTTTTATTGCGTCGGTATTAAAATTACTTAAATGACCAAGCGAAACTTTGTCATAAGTTTTCCCTGTAACGTCATAGAGAACGTCGTACAATTTACTATTAGACTTTCCGTCGGTATTGTCGTTATCATAAGGCATAACCTTATTAAGCAATATTCCGTCGTATTCAAAGTTAGCAAGTTCGCTAATTTCTATTCCGTCATTATCAATATCAGTTACAGCCATCTCCAAAACGTCCCAAATCTTAACGTTTATCGGATTATTGTTCTCGTCTTTCTTTTTAAGCACGGTTTCAAGTTTTATGTCGTTAGCGTTAAAATTGTTAAGGTGAGAAACGGTTGCGTCTGCCCAAGAGTTAGCAGGAGTTGCGCCAACTATCAATTTTGCTATTTCACTATCAGCCGTAATACCTGACATAACGATTGAAAGTTTTATCTTATTATAGTCTAAAGACCCAAGTTCGCTTATTTCTATTCCGTCGGCATCAGTATCCACCACTGCCATATCTAAAATTTCCCAAATTTTAACGTTTATCGGGTTATCGTTTTCGTCCTTTCTCTTAAGCACGGTATCAAGTTTTATATCGTTAAAAGAAAGGTCGCCAGTAAGGTCGGAAACTAAAACGTCTTCTCCTTCCCCTTTATTTGCAATTCCCCTTAAGAGATTATATATTTCTTTGTTATCATCCGTTTCTTCGCCAAGGAATTTAGTTAATGAAACGGTGTCCATATTTATATTTGAAAGATGCCCTACGTTAATAGTGGTTTTAGTAGGTCTTTCTTCACCCGGCTCAACTACAACTGCTTGACAAATAATATCTAAAACGTCTTCACTAACTTTGAAAGTATCTAAAGTTACGCCGTCAATATTAAAACCACTACCCGAAAGGTCGCCAACGGTAATTTCCGCATAAGCCTTGCCGTTAAGCGCTTTACTTAAAATATAGCCG
>JAGCIP010000038.1 GCA_017648525.1 Clostridia bacterium | reverse complement strand
CGTTTACAATCATTTAAACAAAACGCCTAGTACGGATGAAGACACCTTGAAAACCGCTGAAACAATTTTAAATCTTATCAACATGGTAATTAGCGAACTTGCGGGAACTTTTATTCCTATGATAAAAAAAGAAAACGTGACTTCAACTACTGGTAAATATTATTATAGTGCGTTTACGCAAAAGCCGATTGAAATTTTAGGGCTTTATGACGCCGATGGGAATTCGATAAATTACGAGCAAACAGCGGAGTTTGTAAAAATTGATAATAGTTCAGTAGTAATTGAATATTCTTTTGTTCCGCCTAAATACGATATGAATTCTAAAGTGGATTACACCGACGCACAAATTTCGTCGGCAACCTTAGTGTACGGGCTCTTAGCCGAATATTGCATCGTTATCGGTGGGTTTGACGAAGCGGTTATGTGGCACGATAGATTTATTGATGGCGTAAAAGAAAAAAGAAAGGTAAAAAATGCTAGTATCAAAGGCAGGTGTTGGGCGTAATGAAGGGTATAGGGAATATCAATCAAAAACTAAAAACTTTTGAGTTTGACGAGTATTTCAATGTGACCGCAAACACGGAAAACGTTTTATTATCTAAAGGACAATTAAGTAAAAGTTTTATGTTTAAGACTTTAGATAAAGCTCTGCCGGAAAACGTAAGTTATCTTAAAGGTTATTACGTTGGCGGTAGATATTTTACTTATTGCTCGGACGGTGTTTTATACGAGTGTTTGCAAGATGCAACGAATTATATTTCTCAATTTACGAAAACACCGTGCGCTTTGTCCTTTAACGTAATGGGCAAAGACAAAATTATCTTTGCCGACCAAACTGAAAGGGCGATAATTTTAGACGGGAACAATGTTAGTTCTATAAATTTTATGCCGAGTGATTTTATAATTAGTTACGGCGGTAGAATATTTACAGCGTATAAAAACTGCGTGTCCTTTACTAAACTTTACGATTTTGGTGACCAAAACTTTGATTTTTCAAAAGAAGGCGTCTTATATCTACCTGAAAGTGCAGGCGAAATAGTAGGCGTTTTTTCGGTGGACGACAAAATTTATTTGTTTACAAAAAAACACCTCTTTTGTTTGAGTGGTGCTGGCGAAAGCATTGATTTTAAGTTGTATGAAGTTGAAACTGAAAACTTTAGCCTTGAAGGTTTTGTCGTTGACAGTTGTGAAGACGGTTTTTTACTTGTTACAGATAAGCGACTTGGAAAATTAAAAGACGGCAAAATAACTTTTTATAATACGCTTTTGGATTTATCAGACTTTACTTCGATTAGGTTATCGTATTATTCAAATCGTTGCGTAGTTACGATTGCCAAAGGGTTAAAACGCTATTTATTCGTTTACGACTTTGATACCGGAGAGCAGAGTTTGTTAACAATTAGCAATACCGATTATTTCGGTGAGAACGGATTGTTCTTTCACGACGAATTTATTAACGTTGCCGTTTTAGGTAAAAGGGGCGCAATATTAGGCACTAATAGATTTTGGGATAGCGTTGATTTGGATTTTAACGGAAGCAACAACAAAAGTATAAGAGAAATTAGAATACTTAGCAAAGCCACGGCAACGCTCACCGTAAGCGGTGATTTTGGAAGTTGCAACTATAAATTAAAGGCAGGCTATAACTATATAAAGTGTAATTTACCATCTCGCTATTATAAATTCAAAATAGCCTTAAACGGCTTTGAATTAGGAATAAGCGAGTTTAAAATAAAATACGTTGAAAGGGAGAAATAATATGAATTTTACTATACCTACGACTAAAGATGAAATGTATTTGGTTCTTAAAGACCTGTTTAATTATTATAGGATAAAAAAAGACCCTTTTGAAGAAGTTCTTTTAGAGCCGTTAAAACTGCAACGAATAGAATACCAAAGACCAACCGATAACGAAATATCCTTGCGTGCGGGAAAACTTGTTGAAGTGGATAACGCCAAGGAAATTGCCGAAAAGAAAATGCAGTTAAATCAAGAAATTGTTTCGTGCCAAGAAAATCTATCCGTAATAGATCAAAATTTTGAAAGCGAAAAGACGGAAATAGAAAATCTTTACGAAAAGACTTACGAGAAATTGCGCCAAACGGCAATTAAGAACGGGCTAATTAACACTAGTGCGTTTTTAGATAAGGTGGCTAAATTAGAAAGCGAAAAATCTGAAAAAATCAGTGCGCTTTTACACGAAAAAAACCAGCAAAAGGCGGATATAAATGCTAAAATAGCATCGTTTAACGATACGCTTAATAGAATATACGATATATATGGAGAACTACAAACGGCAAGGGTTTTAGCAAAAGTAGAACAGTTAAAATCTGAATGCGACGCAATAGATAGAGAAGTGTTTATCTACAATAACGGACTTGACGAAAAAGAACAAAAGCACGAAAGCACTTTG
This sequence comes from Clostridia bacterium, assembly GCA_017648525.1. Classification (GTDB taxonomy): domain Bacteria; phylum Bacillota; class Clostridia; order Christensenellales; family Borkfalkiaceae; genus UBA1259. The sequence continues at coordinate 6,125 of JAGCIP010000038.1, read as the reverse complement.
ATTAGAGCCAACGCAAACCTTAAACTCAAATATATGGAAATTACTATGGGTGAATATAGTAAAGACGAACTTGTCGATATGGGTTATTACGACCACGTGGTGGAGTGCATAACCGCTTATTACGATAGGTTAGAACCATTAGTTGCTTATAACGAGATAAAACGTGATAGCCAACTTGTTGTTTACGCCGACGATTATTATCAAAACTTAATAATTATGTATGGGGCAAGAGCAGGGGTTTTTGAATAACCCGTTAGGTTGCGTCCGCTATAAACGGCGGGCGCAATTTTTGCTTTTTGAATTTTATCATACACTTTACAATTTGGCTAAAATATGCTACAATCTTACTATGAGTAAAAAAGTAAAAATTGCAAACTTAATTATAGGCGGTGGGGAAAAGATTGCTATTCAATCTATGTCCACCTTTAAGATTGCCCAAGTCGATAAGGCCGTTGAAGAGTGCTTACGCCTTAAAGACGCAGGGCTTGATATTATGCGCTATTCGGTAACCGACGAGCAAGATGCAAAGGCGTTTGCTTTGGTTAAAAGAAAGGTGGATATTCCGCTGGTTGCCGATATTCATTTTGATTATAAACTTGCCTTGGCGTCTATTGACGGCGGGGCGGATAAAATTCGCATAAACCCCGGCAATATCGGTAGTGAAGAAAAGGTAAGCCAAGTAGCACAAGCATTAAAGAGTGCTAAAATCCCCGTTCGTGTAGGCTCAAATTCTGGCAGTATAGAAAAGGAATTTTTACAAAAGTACGGCAGGAACGAAGTTGCGCTTGGCGAAAGTGCGCTTAAAAAGGTTTCGCAGTTGGAAAAATATGGTGTTAACGATATAGTTATTTCGGTAAAATCGTCCGACGTGCGACTTGCCGTAAAAGCATACGAATACGTTGCAAGTAAAACCGATTACCCTTTACATTTAGGCGTTACGGAAGCGGGTAGAGAGTATCACGGCACAATCAAAAACGCAATAGGTATAGGTAGTTTGTTGCTTAAAGGAATAGGCGACACCTTGCGGGTAAGTTTATCTGCAGACCCCATGAGAGAAGTAATTGCAGGGAAAGCCATATTATCAGCGCTAGATTTAGCGGGTGATTCGGTAAAAATTATCGCTTGTCCCACTTGCGGAAGATGTGCTTGGGACTGTATGGGCTTTGCTGAAAAGGTGGAAAAACGCGTTGAATTTATTAAAAAGCCACTAAAAATTGCAGTTATGGGTTGTGTTGTTAACGGACCGGGCGAAGCGTCTGATGCCGACCTTGGCGTTGCAGGTGGCAAAGACGGTTGCGTGATTTTCGTTAAAGGCAAAATTGTTAAAAAAGTTGCCGAAAAAGATTTAGAAAAGGAATTTTTTGAAGAGATAGATAGATGTTTACAGTAAAGAGCAATTCGGAATTTATAGCCGATATAAGAGCGCTTGACCCGCTCTTGCAAAACGCTAGAATAAGTTCAATAGAAATTGGCAGGTCTGATTTTAGTATTTGCTACAACTTTATTTGCGACAATGCGATTGACAAAGCGTTGCAAGAAAAAATTCTCACGGAAGTAGAAAAAATAACTTCTCCCGTCTTTAAGCAGGTAAAAATTACCGTCAAAAAAATCGCTACAAACGTCGAACTTATTAACAACGAGATTTTTAAGTATTTAAATTCAAAATACCCGTCTATTTCTATATTCTTAAAGCCGACCGACGTTATATCTTCGGTGGTGGGGAACTTGGTTAAGTACACCTTGCGTTTAACCAAAGACGGTGCGGAATACGTAACTAAAAACGGTGCGATAAATAAACTTAACGAGCATCTTTCAACTTGTTTTTGTTCGGATTTTGCGGGTAGCACGGACATAAAAGAAGCCGAAGAAAGCGTAAGTCTTTTGTCGGAAGAAGTTTATATCGGTGAGTTGCAAAAAATAGAACATCGCACGATTAAGGTTAAAGACGTTGTGGTAATTGACGACGAGAATATAGGCGATATTGCAGTTTACATAGAAGACGCTGTTGATGGAAACGTTACTATTTGCGGAAAGGTTACGGAAATTACCGAGCGTGAAACCAAAAACGGTAAGCCTTTCTTGATTATTCACATAGACGACACGACAGGTAAGACAAGCGGTGTGTATTTTTCTAAAAAGAGTACCTACCACAAAATAAAAGAAATAACCGAAGGCGAGTGTATTATTGCACGTGGAAATATAGGCGAATATAACGGTAGACGTTCTTGCACTTTTGAAAAGATAAACCGTTGTACTTTCCCAAGCGATTTTGTGAAAAAGGAAAAGTATAAAAAGGAAACGCCAAAGAATTACAAACTAATATTCCCAGAACCAGCCACCACGATAAAAGTTAAATCGGTGTTTGATAGCGACGATAATTTGCCCGAAGAATTAACTTCTAAAACCTACGTCGTATTCGATTTAGAAACCACGGGGCTTGACGTTATGAATAACGGTATAACCGAGATAGGTGCGGTTAAGATTATTAACGGCAAGATTACCGAGCAGTTTACGACTTTGGTTAAACCCGATTATAAAATTACCGAAGAAAACGTTAAAATTACGGGTATTACCGAAGAAATGGTTAAGGATGCGCCTAAAATTTCTAGCGTTATCCCCGACTTTTTGAAGTTTATCGACGGGGCGATTTTGGTTGCGCATAACGCTGAATTCGATATGAAATTTATAAAGCGTTTTGCGGGGGCGGAAGAATACGCTGTTAAAAACTCGTATATAGACTCGGTGGAAGTTGCTCGTTCACAGTTGCCACAGTTAAGGCGACACGATTTGCAGACGGTTGCAGATTATTTTGGAATATCTTTTAATCATCACCGTGCACTTTCCGACGTGTACGCTACGGCGGAGATATTCATTGAACTTATGAAGATGAAAAATAAGTAGGCATTGCAAATGTCTGCAAATGTCAAAAATATTCGTTAAAACGCTTGCAAATTACTTGGTAATATGTTAAAATAAATACGCTTGAATAAGATATGCTTGAAGGTGAGAACGGTTTCCGCTCTCACCTTACTTTATAAGGTGAAAGATGAAAGTTAAATCAAACCAAGAAATTTTAGATTTTTGTTCAACCGTTGCACAGCCTTTAGGTATCACGGTTGTAGAAATTGAGTTTAAGCAAGGCAAAAATCCCGCACTTACAATTTTTATTGATAAAGACGGCGGTGTGGATTTAGATACTTGTGAACTTTTCCACAGGGCGATAGACCTTCCGCTTGACGAGTTTGACCCCACTTTCGGTCAGCCTTATACCCTAAACGTGTCAAGTTTAGGAATTGACCGCCCGTTTAAGAGTGAAAAGGATTTTCTTTCACACATAGGGCAAAGGGTAGAAGTAAAACTTTATGCATCTATTCGTGGAAAGAAGTTTTACGACGGGGTTTTGACGGCTTACGACGGGCAAACCTTAACCCTAAAAGTTGACGATAAGACAACGTTTACCATTGAAATGAAAAACGTTGTTAAAGTTAATGAATTTATTGATTTCGTATAAAATATAATAATAAATACAATTTTTAAGGAGAAAATTATGATTAACCAAGATTTCTTTTTAGCGCTTGAAGATTTGGAAAGAGAAAAAGGTATTTCGCAAGCCGAATTTATTTCAGCGTTAGAAAACGCTCTCGTAATCGCTTACAAAAAAAGCACCGGTACTTCTGGTGGAGTAGAAGTAAGACTTAACCCCGAGAAAAAGTCTATCAAAATTTACAGCGTTAGAGCAGTCGTTGAAGAGGTTGTTGACCCAGAAAAGGAAATTAGCGTTGAAGAAGCGCAAGAAATTAAAAAGTCTTATAAAGCGGGCGACGTTGTTACGGTAGAAATTATTTCTAAAAATTTCGGTAGAATAGCAGCGCAAACCGCAAAGCAAATTCTTATGCAAAAACTTCGTGAAATCGAAAGAGAAAACACCGTTAGTGAGTTCGAAGATAAAGAAGGCGAACTTATGGCTTGTACGGTAAGAAGAATTGAAGACGGCAACGTTTACGTTGAAATCGGCGGAAATCAAATTGAAGGCGTGCTTATGCCCAAAGACCAAGTTCCCGGTGAAAAGTACGAACTCAACCAAAAACTTAACGTTTACGTTAAGAGAGTTAAAAACGTTGGCAAAATGGCTCAAATAGTAGTTTCAAGAACGGCTACGGGTTTAGTTAAGAGATTGTTTGAAAACGAAGTTCCCGAAATTAAGCAAGGCGTGGTTTTAGTTAAGAGTATAGCAAGAGATGCTGGACAAAGAACTAAAATTGCTATTGCGAGCGACGACCCGATGGTTGACGCAATCGGTTCTTGCGTTGGTAACAAAGGAGCGAGAGTTAACGCTATCGTAGCAGAACTTGGTGGCGAAAAAATCGATATTATTCCGTGGAGTGAAAATCCGCTTGAATATATTTCTAGCGCACTTTCACCAGCTCGTGTAATAAAAGTTGTTCAAACTGGCGAAAATAGTGCGGTTGCAGTTGTTCCGGATGATAAACTTTCACTCGCTATCGGCAGAAGCGGACAAAATGCAAGACTTGCCGTAAGACTTACCGGTTGGAAGATTGACGTTAAGAGTGAAAGCGTTGCTGTTGCAGAACTCGGTGCGGAAGAAACTGAAATAACCGAATAATTTATTAAAGGTTTACTTATGGAAAAGAAAGTTCCTATGCGGACGTGCATAGCGTGTAGAAACGAAAAGCCCAAGCGTGAACTTATACGAGTGGTTAAATTTCAAGAAGAAATTAAACTTGATTTAACTGGTCGGGCTAACGGTAGAGGCGCTTACGTTTGCAATGACAAAAATTGTATAGAAAAACTTAAAAAGGGCAGATTGCTAAACAAGGCTTTTTCTTGTCAAGTTGAAGAAGAAACTTACGATAAGATTATGGAGGAGTTCCTTGGAAAACAAAACTAAAGCGGAAACTTTTATAGGGTTTGCAATTAGGGCGAGAAAATTTCGCATAGGAGTAAACGCATCTTTAACCTTAAAATCGGCAAATTTAGTTATCGTTTGCAATTCGGCTAGCGATAATACTAAAAAGGATGCGGACAAGATAGCAAAAAAGTTTAATTGCCCTATAATAGAAACCAAAGAAAAAAAACTTGAGGAACTAACGCATAGAGAAAACGCAAAAGTGATGTGCGTCTGTGACAAAAAGTTATCCGAGGCGATATTAAATAATTCGGAAGAAGATTTTATTGCGAGAAATTAGGAGAAGATAAATGGCTGAAAAGAAAGAAATGCATATTGACAACATCAAAAAAATCAGCAGTCTTATCAAAGACGGTAGTTTTGATGCGCTTATTAAATCGGCGGGCGAACTTGAAAAGGAAGTGAAGGGAAAAAAGGCTATTCTTGAAGAAAAACTAAAGACCCTTGAAATCCAAAGAAAGGAAAAGGAAACGCAAGAAAAAGTTGCAGATATTCCGTCTCCCGCTCCTGCTAAAGAACCGGTTATAGAGAGCGCTAAAGTGGTGGAAGAACCTGCTAAAAAGGTAGAAAAGATAGAACCCGTTCAAAAACCCGCTCCCGAAGAAAAGCAACCCGTTCAAGCGGAAAAACCCGCAAAAGCCCCAGAAAATAAACCTGCAGAACCTAAACGCAACGAGTTCGTGCCACAAGAAAGACCTTCTTTTATCGTTAGAAGAGAAGTCCCCGTTCGCACGGATAGACCAGCAAGAGAAGAACGCAGGCCACAAAGGGAAAATCGTGAAAACTTTAAGAGTGCAGGCGAAGGATTTAACCGTCCGGCAAAACCCGACTTTAACAATCGTCAAGGCGGTATGAAAAAACCGCAAGCAACTTTCGTTGCTCCTGCGATTATACCTACCGTTAACGATAAGAGAAATTTTACAAAGAAAAAATCCGGTGGGGAAAAACAATACGAAGACAAACACGTTATCAACAAGCGTGCACTCGTTAGAAATCAAGTTGATATTGACGATTTTGACGAGAATAAGAGTGGCTATAGAAAATTCCGCCCCGCTAAAAAGGACAAGGCAAAAGCCGAAGTTAACGTTATTAAGATTGAAAAGGCAGTTATCAACACCGAAATTATTCCGCTTAAAGTTTTGAGCGAAAAAATTGGTATTACGGCGGCGGAAATTACCAAGAGATTATTCAAAGAAGG
>JAGCIP010000037.1 GCA_017648525.1 Clostridia bacterium | reverse complement strand
CGTGGGGGCGTGCTATTCGGCAGGGTATTCACCCGACTTTATGAAAGACGAGATATTAAAACTTAAAATGAGCGACATATTCGACCTTTCTTTTAATCCTATAAAAGACGGAGCGCTTTTGCGTGCGCAAAAAATGCGCAAGAAGTTAAGCACCTACTTTGAAGAAAAGCGCACGATTAAAGATTTAGATATTCCATTTAAGTGTGTTGCGGTGAATTTAGTCGATGGGAATTTAGTAATCTTTTCTGGAGAAGGCGACGTTGCCGAAAGTATAGCCACAAGTTCAACCATACCGGGCGTTTTTAAGCCCGTAATGAAAGACGGTATGATATTAGTTGACGGCGGAATAAAATGCAGAGTGCCTATCGACACGGTAAGGTCAATGGGTGCGGAAGTAGTGGTTGCGGTGGACGTTCTTCCGTCCTTAAACGTGGGTAAAGAAAAATATAATTATATAGGCTTAATGTTAAGGACTTTCGACGTTATGGATGATGAAATAACCAAAATGAAACTCAAAAAGCAAAAGCCAGATTTATACCTTGCCCCAGATTTAGGGGATATGAGCCAGTTTAAGTTTAAGGGCATAGATAAAGCCATGGAAATAGGTTATGAACTTGGCAAAGCAAACGCTAAAAAAATAAAGAGATTGATAGAAATTAAAGAAAAAAGTTGATAACCGAGTGAAAAATCGTTGATATTTTTCAAGTTTTATGATAATATAAGTAAGCAATTTGACAAGCGGTTGAATTGCTTACTTGTTTAATAGTAGAGTGCTGGTGTGGCTCAGTTGGGGCGACGCGTAAAGCAAACAGTCCTGTGGACTATTTGTAGCCAAAGCCGACGAAGGCTATGCCTGAAGTCTGGAAGAGCCTTAGGCTCTACCGACCGCAAATTTTAGTTACAAATAATTTACAAGTATAAAATAAAATTAAATAGTAGAGTGCTGGTGTGGCTCAGTCGGTAGAGCAGCTGATTCGTAATTATTTACTTAACCATTTATAATTAGGTCAAACTAGCAGTTTTTAATAAAAAAGTGTCATAAAGTATTGACTTTTGGCATTTTGATATGATATATAAAAATTAGTTGTAAAAAATTTGTAAAAAAATATGTAAAAAGATGTAATTTAACGCTGGTGTGGCTCAGTCGGTAGAGCAGCTGATTCGTAATCAGCAGGTCGCAGGTTCGAATCCCGTCACCAGCTCCATTAAAAAATCTACTTAATTGTCCATTTTAAGTGGATTTTTTGTGTTTTTACGAAAATTTTTGTAGACTATGGACAAAACTATTAGAATATGATATAATATATATGAGGTGTTATATGTATAATGTGTTAGAGGTTAGTAGATATATAATAAATTATGGTCATACTAAGTCCTATAATATTTCAAACTTAAAATTACAAAAATTATTATATTTTGTTCAGGCACTTTTCTTGATTTCGAATGATAATAATGAACCATGCTTTGAAGAAGATATTGAGGCTTGGGATTTTGGCCCTGTTGTGCCCGAGGTATACCATGAATATAAAATGTTTGGAAGTCTAAATATACCTAAGATTAATCAATATAAAGAGTTGGAATGCGATAGCAATGGATGCTTGTCATATGTAACTAAAGATTTTATCGATAACGTTATTTCTAGGGATGATAAAGATATAATTGATTTAGTAGTTGATAACTTTGCAAAATATCCTGCTATGAAGTTAGTTGAGATTACGCACCGTCAATCTCCTTGGATAAAAGCTTATCAAGAAGGCAAAAGAACGATAATATCGAAAGATTCAATCAGGAGATATTTTGATGGAATTTGATGCGACAAAAGGAAAGATTGAGGCTTTGGCAAAGACGGACGATGATAAAATAGCCAAGGCTGGAAAAGATTATATAAATGAAACGAGAAAGAAAATTATAAAAATAACGGAAACTTTACTTGTTCCATTTAACAAGTTTGAGTTGGAAAAAATTGTTGTTCAAATAGATAGTTATTTACAATCTAACGGTGCTAAAGGAAGAATTATATATTCTGAAATCAGCGAGTTAATATTTTCTTTGCCTGATGATGATGTAGGAAACTTATTAACAAATGTAGAGAGCTTGTTAAGTTATTCACTTCAAAATAGCAAAAAGCTAAGTGACGATTGTTGTAAATTTGTGATTAAATTGTATGACCATTGCAATTTGGCAAACAAACAAAAGAACATGTCATCAAAAGTAGAGAGCAGGGCTGAAGAGTTTATATCTAAAAAAATAAATGATTCTATGGTAGATATAGATAATAAAATAATATCTGCTGGTAATAAAATAGATGATTTTGACAAAGAATTAAAGAGTAAAGAAAAAGAATACATAACAATTCTTGGAATTTTTGCATCAATTGTTCTAGCCTTTGTAGGTGGCTTGGTTTTTTCAACATCTGTTTTAGAAAATATCGATGCAGTTAGTATATATAGGCTTTTACTTGTTATAGGCTTATTGGCGTTTGTTCTAATAAATGTAATATATCTCCTAGTAAGATTTATTACCGAAATTAATGGTAAGCCTATAAAGTTTCGAATATGGGTGTACGATATAGTTGTTTTAGTCTACTTGATTTGTGTGGGAATTACTTGGATAGTTTTAAAATAAACATATCAAAATATAAAAAACTATGTTAATTAAAAAAATTATTGGGGAGTATCAAAAGTGATACTCCCTTTTATTTTTTATCAAACTTGTTTACGCTCATTATATAAAGTGTTTCCATTATAGGGTCGGTGTTGTTGGTATGAATACAGTATTCTAAAAAGTCAGTAAGTTTTTCTTCATAGTATTTTTTTATAATTCTTATTATATTTTTCCTAAAGTCTTGTTCAGTCTTAAAAAGATTATTTATTCTATCCATATAAACCTTTTTATTTTATATTGTAATGTTAGTTCATTAAATAATTATTATAAAGTTGAGCAGCCTTAACGTCTTGAGTTTGTAGGGTATGAGTATATATCCCCAAAGTAATTTGTTCGTTTGAATGACCTGCCCTTGTAGAAACTACTTTAATAGGGATACCTGCGTTAAGTTGCATTGTAATACAGGTGTGTCTTAATGAGTGGGGTGGAATAGGTTTTAATCCATTTTTAATGTTAAAATCTCTTAACCAAGAATTTATAGTGCAAGGATTAATAATGTTTCCATTATCTTGTAAGAATAAAAAGTCAGTACAAGCCCATAAATCGCCATAGTTTTGTTTTTGTTCTTGATACCATTGTTTATATTCTTGTAATATATTAACTAGCTGAATGGGTAAAGTTATTGTCCTTATTGAGTTTTCAGTTTTAGGTTTCTTTGTGACTATACCGAATTTTTTGTAGTATAGGGCGTTGTGTTTTACTGATAAAGTGTTTTTATTAAAATCAATATCTTCCCAACTTAAACCACAGATTTCGGCTTTTCTTAGTCCTAAAAATATTAATAGTGCGAATATAGTTCTTTTCTTTAAGTTTTTTTCTTTTAATACGGCTTGAACAAACTCTTTAGATTCTTGTTCGGTAAAAATTTCTTTTTGTTTAGTAGTTCCTGTTATAGGTCTTGTATAATCTTTTGATGCGTAGTTGTGTTCTATTAATTGTTGTCTTTTAGCTTCCCCTAAAATAATTACTAAAATAGTACGTATTCCACTATTAGTGGCTTTAGAATATTTTATTTCTTTTCTTTCAACGTTAAAATACTGTGTTAAGGGTACGTTAAAATATCTTGATATATTTCTAGCCGTTTCTAAACTAACTTGATTTCCTACCCTAGAAGAAAGTCTTAAAGTTAATCTATTAATACCACAATCTTCAGCTGTTCTAGTTTTATTTAATTTGTTTAACGTTATTAGGTCGTTTATAGATTTCTTGACCGTGACCGTTTCTTTAATATAAGTCCTATCACAAAGGTAATCATAAAATTTTTGTATAATTAAAGGGGTTATCTGTTTTAATAAGTATTTACCAAAATATTGATTAAGTATTTTTAACGAATTTTCGGCTTGTACGTAATAAGAAAAACTTTCTTCATTTCTTTTCAATATTCTTTCCAACCACTGTTTTGAAAATTCTTCAAAAGTTATATTATTGTCTTGAATAAAAGTGCCTAATGATTTCTTTTCGCATTCCTTGTAAAATTCATATTCAAACTTTTTTCTTTCAAATTCAATTTCTTTATTGTTTAGTCCTATTGGAATTTTCCAAGTTTTTGTATATTGTTTAGGTTTACCAGTATAAAAATCTTTTCCACTAAAGAAAAATCTATATGAAATAATTTCTCCGTTCTTGTTATGTCTAGGATAACAGTTCTTGTTTTTGTTTTTACTCATTGTACTTCTCCTAATTTTTATCTTCTGCATATATACTGTGTGTGATTTTTTTAAAAGTGAAAATAACAACAAAACCATATTAATGTTGTGGTTTTATTATAAGAGAAAATAAGTAAATTCGTAGGGAAAAACAAAAGAAAAAGTCCACTCTTCATTAAAGAATGGACTAAAACATTATTTGAACTATTAGGACATAGTTCTATTTATATTGAGTGGGTATTTACGACAAGACATATTGATATGGTACGTTATCAGTTAACCAAACCCCATTTTCTGACAAATAGAATTTATATCCATCTAGAAACATCTGTTCAGTGTTAATTTTAAGAACAATAGGATTACCGTGTCTTTTACCAACAGCGACAGCGGTTTCAATATTTGAAGATAAATGAACGTATTGTCTAGATCTCTTTTGAATACCATTTTGTTTTATGCTTTCAATAAACTTTTCACTAGTTCCATGATATAAAATTGTTGGGGGAACTAACTCTAATAAACCTAAATTTACAGGAATAGAATGACCTTGATTAGCTCTTATTTTGCTTTTGTCTGAATTAAAAGAAAACCTACGTTTATTGTCTGTATTAACAATATTAATTAGTTGTTCTATATCAACTTTTTTTCCAGCTGCGTTTAAGCCGTTAAGTAGCTCTTGGGTATTTACCCAGCCGTTTTGGTCTAGTGTGATACCTATTGTATTTGGTTTGTGTCTTAATATTAAACAAATAAATTTACTTATAGAATTACTTTTCATTTTTAATCACACTGTATATTTTTATTGTTGTTTGTTTTTTCACTAAAAGTTAACGTTTCTTTATCAAATTCCAATAAAAATTTTTTTGGTAAATATAGTGCATTACATTTTTCAATTCTTATACTTGGATTTTCTCTATTTTCATCAATTATAGATGCGGGATAAGGTGCGTGAATT
>JAGCIP010000036.1 GCA_017648525.1 Clostridia bacterium | reverse complement strand
TTGATTTAGACTTGTATTTTTTTCTCTTGTTTGCTACAATTAGAATATGCAAGTAAATTTAACCAACTTAATAATGCCTAACCAAACGGTTGCCGTTGCTCTTTCTGGCGGTAGCGATTCTATGGCTTTACTTAATTATATGCTTTTTGCAAGCAAATCATACCCATTTAACCTTATTGCGATTAACGTTGAACATGGTATTCGTGGGGAAAACTCTAAAAATGACACGGAATTTGTCAAAAACTATTGTTTAGAAAGGAAAATTCCGATTTTGTGCTATCAAGTTGATAGCCTTAAGAAAGCAAAAGAAGAAAAATTATCAATTGAGCAATCTGCAAGAGCCTTGCGTTACGAGTGCTTTTACGACGCAATAAATAACAAAAAGTGCGATTTGGTTGCGACGGCGCATCACCAAAGCGACAATGCGGAAACCGTACTTTTAAATCTTTTTCGTGGAACAGGGCTTGCAGGAGTTACAGGGATAGCAAAAAACCTTAACGGCAAGATTATTCGCCCTTTTTTAAGTATTAGCAAGCAAACCATTAACGAATATATAAGCGAAAATAAAATCCCTTTCGTAAAAGACGAAACAAACGACCAAGACGACTATACCCGCAATTATTTACGCCATAACGTTATACCGAAAATTCTTGAAGTTTTCCCAAAAGCCGAAAGTAGTATTTCGCGTTTTGCAGAGATTGCAAGTTTAGAAAATGATTTTATAGAACAAGCGGTAAAATCTGCACTCATTTTATATTTTGACCGTGCGGAAATTTCATTACCCCAGCACCCCGCCATTATTTCACGTGCGGTAATAAGCGCTCTCCGTCATTTAGGTGTTGAAAAAGACTGGGAAAAGGCGCATATAGACGGTGCGATTAAGTTATGCACGCAAAAAAACGGAGATAAATTAGACTTAAAAAACGGCGTAAAAATTATAAAAGAATACGACAAGTTAACACTATACCGTGACGGTAAGCGGGAAGAAATTGAAATCCCATTTTCGTTTGGCGAGCATACTTTAGGCGGTCAAACGCTAAAAATAACCCTTGCGGAAAAAACGGTTAATCTTAAAGACGGATTATTTGCGGACGCCGATAAAATTCCTAAAACCGCCCTTATACGAACTAAAAAGGACGGAGACGTTTTCACTAAATTCGGTGGCGGGACTAAAAAACTTTGCGACTATTTAACCGACAAAAAAATTCCACAACGAGTTCGAGACGACTTAGTTTTAATCGCCGACGGTCAAACCGTACTAGCCATTTTTGGTGTGGCTGTTTCAGAGAAAATAAAGGTGGACGACAACACGAAAACCATTATTAAATTAGAAAATTAAAAAGAGAAGGTACTAATGATGAACGATAACTTCAAAATCTTATTAACCCCCGAACAAATACAAACTCGTGTTAAAGAATTAGCGGAAAAAATCACTTTGGACTATTCAAGCGTGGATAATTCTATTCGACGCCCCGTTTTTATTTGTACGCTTAAAGGCGCGGTTTACTTTTTTGCCGATTTAACCAAACACATTAAACGCCCGATTATGCTTGATTTTGCTAAACTTTCAAGCTACCGTAGTGGCACGACGAGTGGCGATTTAGAAATGCAAAACGATATTACCACCGACATAGAAGGTCGTGACGTTATCATCGTTGAAGATATTATCGATAGCGGTAAAACTCTTAAATTTTTTGTTGAGCATTTGAAAAAACGCAATCCTAAATCAATAAAAATTTGCGCATTCCTTGATAAGAAAGAGCGCAGAGAAGTTGACGTTTCGGCTGACTACGTTGGCTTTGACATACCTTGCGGTTTCGTTGTTGGTTATGGTCTTGACTATGCGGAAAAATATAGAGAACTTCCTTATCTTGCAGAAGTTATCGACCCATCAAAAGCGTAAAATTTAAAATTATATTGAAAAGCCCGCTACC
>JAGCIP010000035.1 GCA_017648525.1 Clostridia bacterium | reverse complement strand
TTCCTTTTCCATAACACCGCCCGTAGGGTTGTTTGGATAAGGGAAAATAATCGCTTTTGTTTTTTCGGTAATAACGCTTTCTAATGCGCTTGGCGTAAGTTTAAATCCGTTTTCGCCCGAACACGGCACGGAAACGGGCTTTCCGCCCGCAAGTTCCACACACGGTTTATACGATACGTAACTAGGGTCGGGAATTAAAATCTCGTCCCCGTCGTCCACCACCGCGCGCAAAGATAGGTCAATAGCCTCGCTCGCACCAACGGTTATTATTATGTCGTCTGCGGAAAAATCTACTTTGAATTTATTTTTTAGATAGTTTGAAATCTCCCCGCGAAGTTCGGGTAAACCTTTATTAGAAGTATACTGCGTAAACCCTTTTTTAATGGCTTGAATACCCGCTTCTCTAATATCCCAAGGCGTTATAAAATCCGGTTCGCCAACGCCTAACGAAATTACGTCTTTACTTACCGACACCAAGTCGAAAAACTTTCTTATGCCTGACGGCTTTATATCTTTTGCTCTCTTTCCTACAAAATCTCTCATGCTTGTATTAGTTGTCTTCTATTATCTTCGTCAGGTTTGGTTACCTGCCCTTCTATCTTATATCTCTTGAGAATAAAATGCGTTTGAACGCTTATTATTCCGTCTATTACGCTCAATTTTTCCGATACGAATTTTGCAATATCGGTAATGTCTTTTCCTTCAACGAACACGGCAAGGTCAAAACCACCGCTCATAAGGTATAAACTCTGCACTTCCTTAAAGTGATAAATTTCTTCTGCGCAAGAATCAAACCCCTTGAGTTTTTGCGGGGCGACCTTAACTTCTATAAGTGCGTTAACTTTCTTTTCGGCAAGCGCTTCGGCATTTAAAATCGCCGAATACTTAACGATAACCCCGTCCTTTTCGAGTTCTTTAACTGCGGTTTCAACCGTGGCGGCGTCAGCGCCGACCATGGCGGCGAGTTGGTCGTAAGTGTATCTTGCGTTTTCGCTTAAAAGTTTAATAAGTTGATTTTTCAATTCTTGCATATTCCATCTCCCAAGAACCATCTTGCTCTTTGGTAATAATTTTTCTTTATCTATTAAAGGAGTTAATCCTTTAAACTATTATAATAGTTTTACTTTCTTTTGTCAACGCTAAACTTGATTTAATTTTGCCGTTATGCTACAATATTTACAAAGGCGGTAAGATTATGATAAAAATTTGGGCAAAAGTTATGAAAAAAAGTAAAATTATTAAACAATTTGTTTTTGAACGGGATGAAAATATAGATTATTCTATTTTTTTTGATTACCTACGTGAAATTTGTGAAAATTTAGACATACCCACCCCCGTGCTTATAAAAACCCACTTGTTTAACTTTGCCAAGTACAACGTGGTGCGCTTTGACCATAACGATTTCGTAGAAACAATCGAATTCGACAAGTTAGTTTTAGAAAATATTTTCGCCTAAATATTTATTTCTTATGCGCATAATTTACCCCGAACGGCGCACAATATCGTTAGGGGGAAGTTTATGAAGATTACTACTATTATTGCCTTCTTGCTGGTTTTGGTAGGCTCACTCGTATGGTTACTCGTCGGTCTTTTCGACTTTAACCTTGTGGCTTTCATATTCGGCTCAGGCAGCGCGGCTGTCGTGTCGCGCATAATCTATTCTCTCGTCGGGATATCTGCCTTGTGGATGATTTTCTACTGGATTATGTATCACCCGTTTAGAGCAATAGACTAAAAGAAGAAAAACTCTTTCGTGATGAAAGAGTTTTTTGTTTTATTTTTGTTTTTTTGTTTTATTTTTGTTTTTGAGTTTGGTTTTTTGTTTGATTTTAATTTAGCAGTTTCTTTTCCACCGTAAAGTAAAGTGGAA
Source organism: Clostridia bacterium (assembly GCA_017648525.1). Taxonomy (GTDB): domain Bacteria; phylum Bacillota; class Clostridia; order Christensenellales; family Borkfalkiaceae; genus UBA1259. Next base: position 106 of record JAGCIP010000035.1, on the reverse strand, counting down.
TTCCCACCGCGTAAACGGAAATAGTTTGACCTGCTAAAAGCAAGGCTACTTGCAAAAAATAAATATATTCTAAAGCGCCGTAACACAAAATCCAAATTAGCGGTAA
>JAGCIP010000034.1 GCA_017648525.1 Clostridia bacterium | reverse complement strand
GAATGTTGATTATATCAATTTAGGCTTTTCTGGCAATTGTTTAGGGGAAATTATAATGGCGGATTACATAATTAGTTTGAATCCATCAGTTGTGGTAATTGATTATGACTACAATGCACCCGATGTAGAGCATCTTGAGAAGACGCATTATCCGTTTTACAAACGAATTAGAGATGTCCTTTCCAATACACCGATAATTTTTGTGTCAAAACCTGATTATCGTCACAATGAAAAGTTAAATGCGCCACGACGTGAAATTGTTAAAAACACCTATCTTAAATCAATAAGCGAAGGTGACAAATTAACAGAGTTTGTTGATGGGGAAACATTATTCGGGCTAGAAGATTATGATGCTTGTACGGTTGATGGATGTCACCCCAACGACTTGGGTTTCTACCGAATGGCAAAAATTATCTATCCGTATATTAAAAAATTTATAAAATAAAATTTGCAAGAAAATGAAAGCAATAACGCTTTCACACAAAAGTTTACTATTAAACAATGAAAGGAATCAACATATTTAATCCTGTGGATATTGAACGGGAGTACTATTTTATGGCATAGACCACATATAAATCAACGGACCTATACACAACCTTAATAAAGGAAAAGAACTTTTAGGCGATAAATTTTATCCACTAGTTGCTGATAATTTAACAGGTGGAACGGCAAGGCAAGATAAAATAGAAGTTTTTATTGACGAAGTAAAGAATAGTTATCAAACAGAAAGGAAAGCAATAGAAGAAACTAATAAAAGCTTAACCGACTTTGTTGTTTGTGGTGGCGCATTAGAAGGTCACGGCTTGAAAAAAGAGGTTAATTTTAGCGATACGCTAATTTACGAAAACGAACTTTGCCGTATCCCTGGGAATATAGACTACCTTTATGATGAATTTATAAGTTGGAGTGAAGAATTTAATCTTGCTGCAAAAGAGCGCAAGAAGATGATAATCTACAAACTGTTCAAAAGCATAAAGATAGGTAAAGGCTATAACGTAGAGATAACCTTAAACCTAGATTACGAGCAATTCCTAAACGGAATAAATAAAGAAGAGTCTATAGCGATATAGGCTCTTTTGTGGAAAATGTCATATAATATTGACTTTGGTAAGAAACAAGATGTAAAGTTATAGTATATAGTTTATAGGTTTAATATTTTAGCGAAAATATATAATTACGAAAGAAAATTATAAAAATTGCATAAAATAAATATTAGAAACATTATTTATTCAACAAATAGTCTTTCAATATTGTAATTTCTAAAAATACTTGACGAATGGAGATATTTATGTTAAAATTAAGGCGAAAAGAGGAAAGGAGGTTGATTAATTATGGCGACGATATCGTTTAAAGAAGATTTAGTTGTTACGGATGTTCGAAAAATCAAAGAAATAGCAACAGCGCTTCAGCAACCTAAAAGGAAGGAAATAAATTCTATTCAGCCTCAGAAATTACCAAAGAATGCGGGGGCTATATGGTTCAAGCGCTCAGAGAATTAATCGAGTTAGAAGAATATGATGAAGCCTCTTTAAAAGAGGCTTTGTCTTTGTTTGAATGTGCATATACGGATAAAGATTCAAAGGATGTACGAGATTTTTTAGAGAAAGATGCGATAAGCAAAGAAAAAGCAGGAGAAACTCGTACTTATCTTATTTTAGACGATATGGAATGGGATAGGGGAAATGTTAAAATAAATGGCTATTTTGCTATAGCTCTTAAAAATATATATTTTAACAAAGTGGAAGAATCTGTTCTAATAGAGATTTTTGGAGAGAAACGAAAAAATTACCCAGCGTATTTAATAGGTCAGTTGGCACGAGCAAAGGGAACCAGTAAAGGGAGTGGCTCGGAGTACTTGACAACAGCACTTAAGTACATATCATCGGCAAGTGATATTGTTGGTGGCAGATTTGTTTATTTGGATTGCAATAAGAATCGAAAATCATATTATGAAAAGCAAGGATTTTTTTATTTGCAAGATAAGCATAATGATGATACAATGCTTCAAATGTACAAAATATTATAAAAGGAATGATATAGTTGCTAGATTGAGTGTTGAGCTTGATTTAGCAATTATTTAATTATAGTCTAAACTGAAACGATTGCAAGAGCATGCGGCTGTTAACCGCAGTGTCGTCAGTTCGAGTCTGTCAGGGGCAGCCAAAAAGAAAGCATCCATAAAAATGGGTGCTTTTCTTTTTGTTTATATCCCTAGATAGACGAAGGACGTAGTTCGGACGCCTTTGATGGGCTTGTATAATGGACTTAGTCCATCGTAGCGACAGCGGAGATGCGTCTGTCAGGGAGTTGCCCCCAACAGCGCTAGGAACTGACGAACAACTTGTTTCACAAGTTGCAGTCGTCGACGCTGCTCCGTTTTACTACGTAGGGCTGCACTTCGTTTGCCCGAGTCTGTTAGGGAAAAATAAAAAAGACGAGATTTATTTAATCTCGTCTGTTACCTTAAACATTTTAATATTTGTAATAACGCTGTTTTATTTTCTTGAGAAAGTGTTTTAACTCTTCTTATAAGTTCATCTTCATTTTCTTCTTCCTTGAAAAATTCAGATAACGTTATGCCAAATGCTCCACATATTGCCCGTAGGGTTGAAATTTTAGGCTCAGTCTTTCTTGTGTATAAGTTGTTTAAGGTTGATTGCGTTAAACCGCTTTCCATCGCAAGATAGTTTATTGACCAACCTTTTTCCTTTCTTAACTTTTCTATTTTTTCTAACACTTCCATATATAATGATTACCCCTTTTGTTTTTATTATATAACTAAAAAGAGTTAATTAAATAACCCAAAATACTTGACAAATAAACTCAAATGAGTTAATATATAATAAAAAGTGAGAGTCACTTAAAAACAAAGGAGAATATACTATGTGGATAGTATTAGTAGCAATTGCAGTTATCTTGGTTGTACTTTCTGTGAAGAAGAACAAATCAAATCAAGAAACAAACAAAGAAGAGGACAAATCTAAG
>JAGCIP010000033.1 GCA_017648525.1 Clostridia bacterium | reverse complement strand
TACGATAAGAATTTTACTATCTATGACGACACCGACAAAGAAAAAGTGCTAAAGCGTGTAATTGAAGAATTAGGGATAGATAGTGATAAGATATTAAAGACGGCAAAAAGCGTTATTTCAAACGCTAAAAACGATTGTCTTAACCCTGAAGAGTGGCGTAATTCTGCACAAGAAATGCATTTCAAGGAAGATTTATATCAAATTTTCAAGGCTTATGAAAATCAACTTGCACGCTCTAACTCGCTTGATTTTGACGACTTGCTTTATAAAACTTATTTGTTGTTTGAAACTAGAAAAGACGTTGCTGATTATTACGCAAATAAATTTGAGTACGTGCATATAGACGAGTTTCAAGATACAAATAGCGTGCAGTTTGCAATAGCGCAGAAGTTATGCAGTAAACACGGTAATATTTTTGCCGTTGGTGACGACGACCAGAGTATTTACGGCTGGCGTGGGGCTAAAATTGAAAATATATTATCTTTCGACGATATTTTTAGAGGGGCAAAGGTTTATAAACTTGAAAGAAACTATCGCTCAACTAAAAAGATTTTACAACTTGCTAACTGTATAATTGCTAACAACGTTAATCGCCGTCAAAAAGAGTTGTGGACGGAAAATCCAGACGGTGTTAAGATTGAAACTTTTGTTGGTGGAGACGAGAATAACGAAGCAACGTTTGTTGCGCTACAAATTAAAAACTTGATGGCTCGTTCAAGCGAACTAAATTATAATAATTTTGCCGTATTTATGCGTGTGAACGCCTTATCTCGTGCGTTTGAACAGGAATTTAGGAAATACGGTATACCTTACAAGGTGTTCGGTGGATTTAGGTTCTTTGAGCGTAAAGAAATTAAGGATTTACTTGCATATCTAAAAGTTATAAATAATAGAAACGACGACGAATCTTTTTTAAGGTGTATATCAACGCCTAAACGTGGTATAGGCGATAAAACTTTGCGTGAACTTCGTGAGTTTTGCGCATCTATTTCCGTTTCTTTATACGACGGTATATTTAGGTTGGAGCAGTCTGACTTGTCTAATTCGGTTAAAACTAAATTGTTTAACTTTGCATCGCTTATAAATAGTTTTGGTGAGTATGCAAAAAACAATTCGGTTTCTAAACTTTTGGAATATATTATAGACACCACGGGCTTTAACGACCAGTTTTTAGATAAGAACGAAGAAAATACATCTAAATTATATAATATAAGCGAACTTAAAAACTCTGCCGAACAATTTGAAAAAGATAACGCAGGGGCCACTCTTGCTGATTATCTCAACTCGGTGACCTTAAGTTCGGACACCGACGACATTAACAGCGACCAAGCGGTGACTATTGCGACTATTCACGCGTCAAAAGGTCTTGAATATAAATGTGTTTTCGTTGTAGGTTTAGACGAGACTATCTTGCCGATAGCAAGAAGTCTTAATGATGACGATGAATTAGAAGAAGAAAGGCGTTTAATGTACGTTGCGGTTACTCGTGCTAAAGAAAGATTGTATTTAACCCGAGCAATGAGTAGGTATATGTATGGCAGACGTGAAAATATGGTTCAATCTAGATTTGTTAAAGAGGCACAGTCTGTTTTAGCGCCAAATTTACAAAGGGAAAAGCCTGCTACTGGTAGAGCAAGTGTGAATAATTTTAGGGAAAACTATTTTGATGATGATAATGGTTATTCTTCACCGCACGGCTATTCATCTAATTATGCTAAAACATTTATGCGTTCTAACGCACCCAAAGAAAATAAAGCCGTGCAAATTGACAATTTTAAGTCTGGGGTTAAGGTTAAGCACGCTAAGTTTGGCGAAGGCGTTGTTATAGCCGTTAAGGGTAGTGGAGATAATCTTATTGCCGACGTTGCGTTTAAGGGTGTTGGAATAAAGTCGTTGTCGGTAAAATATGCGCCTATGGAGATAGTGTAATGGAAATGAGAGAACTTGTTGATTTGCTCAACAAATATGCACGAGAATATTACGTTTTAGATAATCCAACCGTGTCTGATAAAGAATACGACATGCTTTATGATAAACTTCTTAAGATGGAAAAAGAAACGGGCGTAGTATTGTTTGATTCACCAACAAAACGAGTTGGTGGTGCGCCTATTGATGCGTTTAAAAAGCATAAACACGTTGAGAGATTATATAGTCTTGATAAAGCGACGGAACTTGATGAGTTAATCGCTTTTGATACTAAAATAAAGAAAGAAATAACTGCTCCTATATATACGGTTGAGTATAAATTTGATGGTCTTACAATTTGTTTAACCTATGAGGACGGCAAGTTTGTTTGTGCATCAACAAGGGGGAACGGTATCGAGGGTGAAGACGTTACCGCACAAGTGTTAACAATTAAAAGTTTTCCGCTTTCTATAAATTATAAAGGGAAAATAGAAGTTCAAGGCGAGGCAATAATGAGATTGTCTGTGCTTGAAGACTACAACAAAACGGCTATTGAGCCGTTAAAAAATGCTCGCAACGCTGTGGCTGGTGCTATTAGAAATTTAGACCCGAAAATCACCGAAAAAAGGCGTGTTGAAATAATGTTTTATAACGTTAATTATATGTCGGGTTGGGAATTAACTTCTCAAATAGAATGTGTTGATTTTCTAAAAGAAAACGGCTTTAAGGTGCACCCGTATTTTGCTGTTTGCAATGGCATAGAAGATGTTATGTCTGCAATAAAAGATATTGAAAATAGTAGAAAAACACTAGATATTTTAACTGACGGTGCAGTTGTTAAAGTTAACGATTTTTCGGTTAGGGAAAGACTTGGTAGTACTGATAAATTTCCACGCTGGGCAATGGCTTTTAAGTTTGAAGCGGAAGAAGTTACTACCATTTTAAAAGACGTTAAATGGCAAGTCGGCAGGACGGGGAAATTAACCCCGCTTGGAATATTAGAGCCGACTGAATTAGGCGGTGCAACGGTTAGAAAAGCAAC
>JAGCIP010000032.1 GCA_017648525.1 Clostridia bacterium | reverse complement strand
TTACAAGCATTTTCAAAAAAACTTGTATGCCTCGGTAGCTCAGTAGGTAGAGCAAGGGACTGAAAATCCCTGTGTCGGTGGTTCGATTCCGCCCCGAGGCACCAAGTTTACACTTTGCTGGTGTAGCTCAACTGGCAGAGCAGCTGATTTGTAATCAGCAGGTTGCGGGTTCGATTCCAGTCACCAGCTCCAAAACTTAATAACAAACGGGCAGGTTCCCGAGTGGCCAAAGGGAACAGACTGTAAATCTGTCGTCAGCGACTTCGGTGGTTCGAATCCACCCCTGCCCACCAAATCGTTAGTTTATTACTAACGATTTTTTGTTGTGTAAACAATAAAAGCGTTAGTATTTACTAACGCTTTTAACATATATTTTTGTTGTTAAATTACTTGAATAATATATACAAGTGACACATTTGCTGAAATTTTATCAATCCTAATTTCGATTTTATCTTTTCCGCTTTTTGCAAAATAATTAAAAGTTATCCACTTTTCTTTAGATATTTCTTCACGAATTTCTTTTTCGACACCATCAATCGTTATTTTGACGTCTAACCTTCCGTTTACAGAGCCACATAAAATCTTAATAGTATTTTCACTATTAGGTTTAACCCTTATCTCGTAAGAGAACCAACCGTGAGCGTTAATTCCGCTCCATTTTAATCCATTGATATTACCAGGAATACGGCAAAGTTGATTTTTATAAATTAGCGTGTCGCTAAAATTTACTTCTTTCTTCAAGCTATGACTTTCTAATGCTCCACCACAAATAATATAGTCCGTTAAGTTTTTATCGGTATTATCTCTTGCTTTCTTTTCAGCTCTATAACTAGCCTTTACTTCTTCGATAAAGGTTTCTACTTTATCTTGCTTTGTCGTTCCACCCGTTAAATTATCGGCAATCAACGGATAAAACTTATCTTCTAAAAGCGCTTTTCCTTCATCATTGATATTTTTTAACCTTTCAAGGCTTGCGGTTAACTGATTTTCAAAAGCAACGCCGTTTTCTACTGCCTTGACATAATAAATATACACGTTTAGAAGTTCTTGCCAGATTTTTGCAACGAAATATAAGTTTGCAAACTTATTATATAAATCCGCATAATTTTCTTGAGAGAGTTTATCTTGCAATTCTTTTATTTTGTTAAATAACTTTTCGCTTTTTTCTACTGCCGTTTGTTTTTCGAATAAAAGGTTTTCTATACTACCTCTTTCCCAACCGATAGGTATAAACCACTCGTTTGACTTTATTTCGTAATTATCTTTCATTATTTCAAAATAGAAGTGATTCTTTGAGTGATTAAGCGATGGGAAACGGCTTAATTCGGTAAAGTAATAGCCATTAATATAAAATATCGCCTTTTGTAGATTTTCGGTTTCTAGCATCAATTCTTTAACTACTTGTCCGTTTTCATTGTACTTTTCGTTAAAAAATCTATTTACTTCAGTTTCTACGTCTTTTTTACCCGTTAAGGCTTGCATTATAACGTAATTAACTTCATTAACCGTGCCGAAATTATGCGCCCCTGCACGGTCTATTCTGGAGCAATAACCTATTGGCTTAAACCTTTGACAATATTCGTATTTTTCAGTTATATGGCCGTACAAATAAATAGGTAAATTACCTTTACCAAAATACTCGCCAAATATATCCGTTTCAACGATTAGCGGATTGTTTTTAATTTTTTCAAAGAACTTATTATGCGGTAAACACAAACTCCAGTCAAACTGTGTCCATTTATCCATAATAACCAAATCTTTTGAAATTTCTTCATACGCTTTGGTCATCATTTCGTAATCTTCTGCAATACTTGCAAACGGGCGAACGATTAATTCTTTGCCGTATTTTTTACAAGCATCGTAAAGTGTTTGCGTTACAAATTTTACCCTTTCAATCTTGCCTAATTTTTGATTTTTTAACTTCAGTAAGGGTATTTTCGTTTCGTGCAAAGTCAAAACCACGCCGTCCATTTTTGGATAAGCGTCAAAAAAATCTTTAATTCTATTTTCTAAAAAATCTTTAACTATGGGGTGAGAAACTTCAACGTCGCCATACTCGTTTACTATTTCAGGAAATTCGTCTTTTAGTCCGTCGGGCAAATCTAACTCGTGATGCCATATATACGTTTTTATACCATATCCGTGCGAAATATTTAAACATTCGTTAACAACTTCTAAATTGAGATTAACGTAATCTAAATCTTGTTCGCCGTTAAACTGTGTATACTTTTTATACGTAATCATACCGCCTATATTGCCCTTTTGAAGGTTGTGTATAGGTCCGTTGATTTGTATGTGGTCTATGCCGTTTGCTTTTGCATATTCAATTATCTTTAAATAATACTCCCGTTCTATATCCACAGGGTTAAATATATTTATTCCTTTCATAACTGTCGCCTAAACTAATTTCTCAATATTTTACTTGAAATCACTTGCGCTTTAGCTTCAATTTTACATACTTTTTCCATAGGCACGCCCAATTCTTTGCAAATAGTTTCCACCACCTGCCCACCAACAAGTTTAACACCGTCATCAGTGTTAAAATGCGTCATATCAGAACGACAACTGCTATC
>JAGCIP010000031.1 GCA_017648525.1 Clostridia bacterium | reverse complement strand
GTGCGAGTTTAAAACCTATAAGCGTTACTACCGAACTAATCCCGTCGGTAAAATTATTAAGAGCGTCTGCAATAATTGACATAGACGCAGATAAAACGCCTATAATAAGTTTTGAAGATGCTAATACTATGTTTGCTATTATGCCGATAAGTCCCGCACGTTTACCAACGTCGCTTCTTTTTTTCATTTTGTTATTATCCATATAATTTTTCCTTAAAATTGATATTTACTACATATTTTAATCGTTTTAGGGGGGTATGTCAAGTTTATCAAAATATAGCGCCACTAATTAAAGTAAAAAAATAAGATTTTCTAATAAAAAATTTATTTTACTAAACTCCGTTACTAAAAGTAGCGGGGTTTTTTACTGTTAACACATAAATTTAAAAAATCATACATAAATTATTTTAAAGGGAAAAACACTTCGCTAAAATATGGCAAAATTCGCTAAATAATTACATAATTTTCAAAAAGGAAAAAGTTAAAATGTATTTGTTCACTCTCTCCCGAAAAAAGATATTTCGAGGAACGTTAGTAATAGTTATGTTTGCGTTAATCATTGTTTCATTAATGCAAACGGGGGCGCAAAGCGTGTTTTTTGGCTATGCGTCAAAAGAATTACCAATTTATTACGTTAAGACGGAAGAAAGAAAGATTGCCATTTCTTTCGACTGTGCGTGGGGGGTAGATTATACAGATAAATTACTTTCTATTATGGAAAGTGAAGACGTTAAATGCACTTTTTTCACGGTAGAGTTTTGGGCAAAAAAATATCCCGAATACTTAAAAAAGATTGCCGAACATGGGCACGAAATAGGCACGCATTCTGCAACCCACCCACATATGAGCAAACTGTCAAGTGATGCAATGATTAAAGAATTAACAACTTCTAAAGACGTTATAGAAGAAATAACGGGCAAAACGGTAAAATTGTTTAGACCGCCTTACGGCGAATATAACGATTTACTAATACAAACGGCAACTAAACTTGGTCTATACGTTATTCAATGGGACGTTGACAGTTTAGACTGGAAAAATCTATCGGCAACTGAAATTACAGATAGGGTGCTCTCTAGAGTGAAAAGTGGTTCAATCGTGCTGTTTCATAATCAAGGACTAAACACGGCAAAGGCGTTGCCGAGCATAATAAAAGGGCTAAAAAACAAAGGATATACTTTCGTGCCTATAGGAGAATTGATTTATAAAGACAACTTCAAAATGGGCGTTGACGGGGCACAGATTAAAAATTCATAGGAAATTCGTTGGAGGAAATATATATTATGAACTATTTGCAAGAAAAGAACAACAAGGTGTTCATTCGAGGAGAAATCGTTACCGAAGCGGAGTTTTCGCACGAAGTTTACGGCGAAGGCTTTTACGAAATGAACGTGCTTGTAAAAAGATTATCGGGGCAGGGGGATATTTTACCTGTTACGGTATCTGAAAGACTTATTAACGATAAGGACTTGAAAATTGGCGTTACAATAAACGCTCTTGGACAATTCCGCTCGTACAATAAATTAGTTGATGGTAAAAGCAAGTTAATGCTTACGGTGTTCGTTCGTGAACTTTTAGAAGAAGTCGTGGCGAAAAACCCAAACAATATCGTGCTTACGGGGTACATTTGTAAACCGCCTATTTACCGCACTACACCGTTTAATAGGGAGATAGCAGATATATTGATTGCGGTAAACCGCTCGTATAACAAGTCGGACTATATACCTTGCATTGCGTGGGGAAGAAACGCACGTTTTGCAAAAAACCTTGCCGTTGGGGAAAAGATAGCGGTTAGTGGAAGAATACAAAGCCGTGAATATCAAAAGCGATTTGCTGACGACGACGTGAGAACAATGACCGCATACGAAGTTTCTATCAGCAAACTTGCCGCTTATGAAAACGCTGATAATTTTGACGTGGACGAAGAATTTGATATTTTAAGTTACGGACAGAGAGAAGAAATAACTGAAAATCTATATACTGATTGATAGATAAAAAGCCCACCCGCTTAAAATTAGCGGGTGGGCTTTTTTTGTTTTTTTAATTTTTAAATTTTTCTTTTACGCAAAATCAAGAAAAGCGAAGTGCTTAAAATGGAAGTTGAAACGATTACGATTAGAACTATGTTTCTAAATGCGGTTTTTGCATTATCTTGAATAGCGTTTGCACTAATATAACCTTCAATCCACTCGTCATTAAGAACGGAGATGGCGATTTTAATAATGCCGTCTTGTTTTTCAAGAACTCTTACTTTTTGTCCATTAGTTAAAGTGTAGATAGCGTTGCCGTCTAGCGTGTTAGTGGCAAACACGTCGGTTTTATTAACCGTTTCAATGGAGTATTCCGCCCAAGCAAAATCTTTAGCAAGTACGGGAACTGTAAAGGACACGGGAATATATCCAGAGTGGGTAACGCCGTCTATTTCAAAATTAGCAAAGTAATAATAAATAGGGGTTGGTTCTCCGTCTTTTTCACGTGTTAAAAATTCAACAATATTAAGTGGATTGATGGAGCAACCTTTCTTGATTCGAATCTCACCGTTTTGGTCGGTAAGTGAGAAGTTTAGATATGAAATATAATCTCCGTCTCCCTTATCGATTTTGTTTATGATAGGGAAATAGTATGCGTTAACGTCGGTAGTGACAAAAACCGTTTGTGGTGCATCAGTACCGCCAAGCGCAGTTGGGGTAGAGTGTTCGCTAGTGTTTACCAAAACGATTTGGTCTTGGCTTGCAAGCACGGAAACAGAAATTCCGTTCCCTAAATCAGTTTGGCATATAAAGGCGTAAACGGCATCTTTATCCGTTCTTTCAATATAGGCAAACTTGTTGCCGTTACGTTCTCGAAGAACTTTATAAACGTTGGCGTTTTCGTTTACGGTAACGTACTTAAACTCATCAATTTGAGCGGTATTTTTAGTAGTTGCAAATTCCGTTTGGCTAACTTCAACGTCCTGCAAAGAATAATTACCGAGCGTATCGCTAGCACAAACGTATTCTTTATTGTTTATCGTAAAACATACGGCGTCCGTTTCAAAGTTCATAGCAAAAGAATTTATTTGGTCTAAAGAATCTGGCAAGGTAAGTTCAACGTCTATAAATTCCGATTGCGTGTAGCGAGATAAACCGTCGTTTGAAAGGGTGAAAAGAACTCCACCTAAATCGGTAAGCATTTTCTTTAATCCTGCACGTGTTCCTATATCGGTAGCAAGGGAATAATCGCTTGCACCAAACTTTTTAATATTTCCTGAACTGTCGGCAAGATAAACGTTATCAAAAACGTCTACGGCAATAGAACGAGCGTAAAAATCGGTTGTAGAAAATACTAAAGACGATAAAGTGGTTTGCCCTTCTTCAATTTTGTAAACGTAAGTAGTATTTGTATCGGGCAAAGGTTTCCCAGTTAGTAGCACGTAATAATTACCGCTTTGATAACAAATATCTTCAACTGCATAATCAAGAACGCTAATGTTACTAGATAAAGAGTGTTCGTTAATATTTATAAGTTTTAGATAACTATTCCACGTCTTGTGGTTATAAGAAAGTAAAACAGTATTTTCGCCTAGTGCGATAGTTTCGGGCATAACGCCGTTAAAACCATCAGTATCTTCTTTAAGGTAATTATCAAAATTTTCACGTGCGTAAGGATTTTGATTTTGGTTTGAAACGATTAAAAGTTTATCAGTATCTAAAATTGCAATTTTATCGTTAGTTTTTTCAATTTCAATGGTGTTTGCACTTATGCGGTTATAAGCAGATTGTCCACTAGCAATAGCAAAACCAGTAAAGTCCAACTTGTCATCATTAACGGAAAATTCTTGCACGGCGTTAAGGGCTGTGTCGGTAACTAAAAGGTTTGCTCCCTTAAACGCAATTCCTGTTGGCGTTTTTAAATTGCCAAGGTCATAATTTTCATCAAGCCCACCAACCGTCAAAAGGGTTGGGGCAGAGCCGTCAACCGCAACTCTATTAACACCTGTTTGACCTTGCGCTAGATAATAAACAAATTGACTATTTGCAATGATTACCGATGGTAGGTCGTTAGAAAGATGGACTGGATTTTCCGTGTCGGTAGCAACGCACTTGTTTAGTCCATTGGTGTTTACAAAGAAAATTTCGTTATTGGAATTAATTGCAATAGGGTAGTCTTTGATAACTGTAAAATCGGAGTTTTCTATTTTAGAAAAAACGCCGTCGTTATTTTCATATATAATTGCTTTTGTGTTAAAAGCGGTAATTAAGTAATTTTCATTAATATCAAAATAGTTACAACCTTCAACGTTAGGAAGTAAAGTTTTGGTAGTTTGGTTAGATAATGATATAGAATAAATGTTTCCACTATCTAAAACCAAAAGTGTTTGGTCATCAAGTTTTTTAACCTGCTTGATTGCGGTAAAATTATCAATTTCAGAATAATCGC
>JAGCIP010000030.1 GCA_017648525.1 Clostridia bacterium | reverse complement strand
ACCTGATTTATTAACTTTTTTATTTGTGCAGTACTGCCCAAGCCAATCATTTGAAAATGGCTGTTTACCTGTTGCTTGTGCAAACAAACTATTACGAATTGATAGAAATTCAATTAATTTTTTTTCTGTGCTTTCAAGTTCTTGTTTGTTGTTAATTTCTATAAAGGTAAATCTTAAATGTTTTTGCATGTAATTACTAACTTCTTGTTCTAATGTTAGAAAATTGGATGCACTTTTAATTTTTTTATTGTTCCAATTCTTTATGTTAATGTCTTTAAAAGAGTTGTTTGAGTTGATCAAAGCACGACCAATATGTTTTCTAAATATGCTTGAATTTCTATCTAGGTTAATAAAATGTTGCTTTAATCTAGAATATAAACTTTTTGTTGCTATTCCTACTCTTACTATTCTACGATAGTTTTCTTCACTTTCCTCATAAACAACGTATAACCCTGGTTTTTTTGGTGGGTTTTCAGGAAGAAAACTATTATTTTTTACAGTGTAAGGGGTTTTGTCGCTAAAGTACTTGTGAATGTTGTTATAAATACTGTTGTATCTATCAAAAAGAGTTTTTATCATAAGTTTATCCTTTGTATTTTAATTTTCTTTAGCATAGCAGTTAATCATGACAAATGGTTGTCATATTAAAAATAAAAAATATTAATTTTAAAAAACACTTATTGTGATTAGTATAGCATTAAAAACACAAGAAGTAAAGAATAATCACATTTAATGTCAATATACTGTACGATTAATACATATACATTGTGATTTTACCAAGGACAACGTGTACCCGTTTTATTATTAAATAATTTAAACTTAAATCAAGAATTATAAGAGGGTACTACTTATGGATAAAAACGAAATAATTTCAAGAATAGGTTATTTTAGAACGAAAGCAAAGTTATCTCAAAAAGCACTTTCAATAGAAATAGATATGAACATAGGATATATAAATAGGTTAGAGAGTAAAAAGGATTTTTTGCCTAGCCTAGACGTTTTATTAAAGATAATTAAAGCCTGTGGTGTTACTGTGGAAGAATTTTTCTATGAAGATATTTATAACCACCGAGAAGATAAGTACATATTAAGTAAATTAAAAGAACTTCCCTGTGAAAAAAGGGAAGCCCTGTTAAAACTGTTATAAGTGGCGTTTAAGAGAAAAATTTAATAAGTAATAAGTAATTATAAGCGTTTAAATAAAGGCCTTTTACGGTGTTATTTGAATCTAACAAACACTCGGTCTATACATTCTTTTACTTCTTGATAGTTGCTGTTAAAATAAGAGTGTTTGTCTATACGCATAAATCCACCATTTATTTCTATTTCTTCTCTTTGAGAAAGAAAATTATGAAAGGTCGATTTATCTATTTCAAATTCTTCGTATTCTTTATTTTTTACAATAAAGTTTTCACTCATAGAAATAATTTTTGTTCCCTTGGGGAAATAAGTATAACCCTTGTTTTTACCTTTTTGAATATTGTTTTTTTTGTATGTGGTACAGTATTCTAATGCGCCCATTGGCGACCAAGATTTTTTAATGTCAACACCACCTAATTTCCAAAGGTTTTTTTCTATAAATTCTTTGGTTAGATTAGTAGGTTGTTGATTAAATGATAAAAGAACGTGTACGTGTAATCTATTTCCTTTATTATGAAATTCAAAGGCTCTAAAATATTCAGGCTTACTTATCTTTCTTCTTGTATAAACTATAAATTTATGGAACTCTTTGTTTAATTGTTTTATAGAAATAATTTCTTTTAATGTAAGTGTAAGAAAAAAAGCATTATTCAAGCATAATTGACTAGTAAATAGTTTCCTATAAGTCCTTTTTAATAGCAAACTATATTCTTTACTGTTCATGAAAGATGATTCAATAAAAGAAGATTCTCTGTTTGGGTTTTTAGGTATTAATGTGTTTTTGTTGGGGTTGTGATAATATGGGTGTGGGATAATTTCTAAAGTATTATCACCATACATTCTAATTTTTATTTTATTATTCATAATATACACTCCGAAACTTTAAGATTAAGTGAGTGTAATGAAGTAAACTGATTAAAATTTGTGACACTTCATTACATTATTAAATCAAGGTAATAAGTATCAATTTATAAAGTTTAAATAGTTAATAAGGTCATCAAAATTAACAAGGATTTTAGTACCTGTCATAAAGTGTTTGACTTTACCTTGTTTACAAAGTGAGCGTATAAACCATTGGCTTATAGCTGTATCGGGGTCTAGTTTTTTGATTTCTTCAAAAGATTGTTTGATAGTTTTCATTCTTGAAACTGTGTAGTTCATAATAATTTCTCCTTATTTTTTCTTGTTTAAATACTGTATAAGGAAAAATTTTTTTTGAAAAAATATAAAAAACCACAACAGTATTGTGGTTTAGGTGTTAGATATGGAATTAAAAGAAATAATTAAGAAAGATTTGGGTTTAACTCAAAAGAAATTTGCCGAAGAAATAGGTGTTTTTGAGAATACAGTTAATAATTGGTGTATAGGAAAACCTATTAGTTTAGAAAATATTAAAAAAATAGTTGGATATTATCAAAAGAATAATATACCAATCGATAATTTTTCTAAATTTATAATGAATAATTATGGATTAGAAGTTCCTGTTGAAATAGTTGAGATCGGTGATAAGAAAGAAATTGATAGGTTAAAAAAGAAGAGCGAACTTTATTCACGGCTATATAACGAACAATTAAAATTAAATAATGTATTTAAGAAAGAGATTGGATTAAGTGAATTAAAGCAATGGTCTCCAAGTGAAACGGCAAGACAAATTTTAAAGTCAAAAAATTTTGAGCCTATAGTTAAAAAACTATTAAAAGACTATTCTGAAATTGAAATAAATAAATTTCAATCTAAAATATGTGAAATAATCAAGAAAGAAATTTTAGATACAATAGTAAATATACACAACAACGCTTTAGAAAAAGAAAAGGATAGAATTATAGAAGAATTAAAAAGTGTAAAAAAAGCTGTAAGGAACTTTGAGTAAATTACATAGTTTATTTGGATTTACAAAAAATACAAAACTTATAAACAAAGGTACATAATATAAAAAATCTACAAAAAACAGGTGTTTTACGAGCATTAAAAAAAATTGTTTTAGGTAATTAATATATTTCGTAATCAGCAGGTCGCAGGTTCAAATCCCGTCACCAGCTCCAAAAAATATCGCTACCCTTTTGGGTGGCGATTTTTTATAAAAGGTTGTTTAGGGTTGATTTTATTTCTTTGAGTATTGTTTCTATTATTTGCTTTTTAGTTTTTTTACTTGAATTTGTTTTTTTGACTTGATTTTGTTTTTTGGTTAAAATCTTTTCTTTAATGTGCTTTTTTGGTGGGCGTCCTTTTTTTGTGGTGGCACAAGGCTCTTTTTTTCCGCTTTTAATTGCAATAATTTCGGCAATTAAAATATTTTTGGTTAAAGAGCAGGGCGCTTTAACCCCTATTTCTCTACCGATATTTCTTAAACTGTGTATGCTTATTTGATTTAATTGTTCTGCCGTGTAATCCATATTTCCCCTTAAAATAAAAAAGTGCGCTAACCGAAGTTAACGCACATAAAACGCAAACCCCAGTTTGTTTGGCACACAAACTTAAAGAAAATGATTTACACTTCCAGTTTGGAATTCGCAATTTTTACAAATTTATAACTGAAAGTATTGCCCAAAAAGAAAATTTTACTCTTTGCGCATATTCATTTTCTCTATGATTTAGTTTGTGTGCCGAAAGTATTATATCACATTATTATAATTTTTACAATTAGTTTTTTAATTTAGATAAAATTTTTACTTTTTTATGACAGGCGTTTGTCATCTTTGCGCAGTATATTATAAAAAAACGCAGGGGGATAAATTATGTTTAGCGAAAAAATTTTTAATGAAAAAACGCTTGTGGAAAAGGATTACGAAAAAATTACCTATACGACTTCTTCTATTGCGAGTTGGCTAATAAAGAGCGTGATTTTTGTGATTTTGCTTTTAGTTTTTAGGTAAGAGCCTTTTTAACGATAGGGGCTTGAAAAATTTACTTTTTTATGATAGAATAACTATTAGAAAAGTAAAAGGGAAATTTATCGTATGGATTATCTGTTTATAGATATAGAGTGTGCCAACTGTAAGGACGGGGGCAAACTTTGTGAATTCGGCTACGTTTTAGTTGATAATAATTTTTCTGTTATAGAAGAAAAAAACATTTTAATAAACCCGTCTGCAGAGTTTGACCGTTACGTTTTGGCGCATATGCTTAACTATAAAAAACAAGATTACGATAACAGCCCTTTATTTAAGCAGGTATATCCGCAAATTTTCCCTTTACTTACCGCAAACAATAGAATAATAGTAGGGCATACCGTTGGTGGCGACGCTGTGCATATAGGCGACGACTGTATGAGATACGGCTTGCCTACGCCCGATTTTAAGTATGCGGACGTTGTGGAAATTTATAAAGAGCATACCAACACGCAAAACGCCACTTCGCTTGTTAATATGTGCAAAGAACTTGGCATTGAAACGGGCGATAACGTACACTCTGCGGGGGTAGATGCTCGCCTTACTATGTTGGTTGCAAAAGCGCTTTGTGAAAAGACGAAAGTTAGTTTAGAGCAACTATTAATAAAAACGCCTAACTGTAAAGGGGAAATAAAAAACTACGCAAAGACAGTTGCGCAAAAGCGGAATTATAAAAAATATCTTGAAGACTGCGCCAAAAACGGCATTGACCTTATAAACGGCGACAGATATAACGTTTTAAGACTGTTTAGGCGGTTTGTTTATCAGCGCTTGAAAAACCCTATACAAGAAATTCAAGGAAAGAGCATTTGTTTTAGTGAAAACTATGAGCGCGCGAATTATAATCGCACTCTTTGGTTTATACAAAAGATTAAAAACGCAGGTGGGACTTGCGTTACCGCTCCGTCAAAGTGTGATATTTTCGTTAGATACGATATTCCAACCGACGACGGGCAAGGGGTCTATTGCAAAAAGTTAGAAGTTGCTTTACAATGTGTTAGCAAGGGCAAAGAAATAAAGATTATAGGCGTTGACGAGTTGATAAAAATATTAAAGACTAATCAATTAGAACTTGATAAGCCTATAAACAAGGCGGTGGAAAGATTTATTAAAAACAAGACAAAACACGCTTATTCCGACCAAACAGCCCCAGCAACTATCGGCGAAGTGATAAAAAACAAAGAAAAATAGAGTAATTTGAGTGAAAGTTGAACTTTCTATATTATAATAAAGAAAAAGGAGAAAATAAAAATGAAAAAATTAGCAAAAATTTTAACTGTGGCATTAGCTATGCTTTTATGTGTATCTATGGTTGCTTGCTCGTCTTATGGCAAAGTTGAAAAGGCGCTTGCAAATATAGGTTATGAAAAAATTGAAAGTGATGAAACTGCTGAAAAGATGCAAAATGAAAGCGAAGTTGCCGTAACGGCACATTTATTTAGTAATTTAGAAACCGTCCCTGTAAAAGATATGCTTAAAGCGGGCGTGGTAGTCGTTTTTGAATTTAAGGCAACCGAAGATATGAAAGAATTTTACGCAGATAGTGAAACTATGCAAGGGCTTGTTAAAGATATAAAAGACGACGGCTCTGCAGACGAGTTCTACAATGCGTTAGTAGAGAAAGGATTAGCGAACGGTAATTGTTTGGTTATTTGCATTAACCCGCTTGCGTTTAATGACGTTACAACCGCAATTAAAAACGCTTAATAAGTTAATAAAGCCCAGCGAAAGTTGGGCTTTGATTTTTATATCGGTTGACAATCGCTCTCGGCTATGTTAAAATTAAACGGTAAATAAAAAGTTTTTTATAAAGGTTATTATGTGGTATTTTATTAAACAATCTTTTATGTCGTTCATATATCTTATTTTTACGGCCGTTGTCGCACTAGTTATAATGACTGTGCAAAATTTTTGGCTTAGATTAGCATTAAGCCTTTTAAATCTTGGGCTATATTTAGTTATCGTTTGCGCAACTTCTTATAAAGAAGGCGAACTTGCGCTCCGTGTACGCATTTCAAACGATTTAGAACGCAAGATTATTGTTAGAACGGGTGAAGACCGCCCGCTTAAACTTAAAGAAGAATTTAAGGAGTGGAAAGGCTTTATTTTTGGTTTGGTTGCCTGTGCGCCACTTGTGATTATGCTTATTATTCACGCTATTATCGTTAATTTTATCGACCCGACTTATTTAAATGTCGGCGCTATTTCCGCTTTTATTTACGCTGATTTTTATTCGTTTGCGTCCTTATTTTTTGGCGAACTTGCGTCTTGGCATTATTACTTTTCACTAATCGCTTTGCCTATTCTTTCTCTTTCAACCGGTATTCCTTACATCTTGGGTGGAAGAAAAATGGAACGCCAAAGAAATATTATCAAAGAAAAGAAACGCCAAATTTACGGAGATGAAAATTGAGAATAGTCGGCGGGAAATATAAATCCAGAGTTTTAAGTGGGTTTGACGGCGATAAAATTCGCCCCACTTCTGATAAAACAAGAGAAAGCCTTTTTAATATTTTGCAAAATCGTATTTACGGAGCGGAATTTTTGGACTTGTTTTGCGGAACGGGGGCTATGGGTATTGAAGCCCTTTCTCGTGGTGCTAAATTTGTCACTTTTAACGACGCTGATAGAAACAGCCTTAACCTTTTAAGGAAAAATCTTGAAAAGTTAAAGGTGACCGAAGATTACCAAATAAAAAATTACGACGCACTT
>JAGCIP010000004.1 GCA_017648525.1 Clostridia bacterium | reverse complement strand
GGTTTTTCGCCAACAAAATTTTCCTTATCCTTAACGAAAACGTTTTGCCGTCCTTTTCCCCACCTTGCAGGGAAAGTAACGTTTAAGTCCACGCCGTTTGCGTTGGCTTTATAACAGCCGTCCACACTTTCAGCAATAATTGCGCCGTCTGGGTTTATCAATGGCAAAAACCACACTTTTCCTTGTTTGCCACTTTTAATAAACTCACTCGCAAGCAAGTTAACAACTTTTGCCGTAACGAATTCTCGTGCGTGAATTGCGCCTTGCACTAAAATTATCGGGCTTGCCGTTTTAGTGACCGCAAAGGCATAAATAGGCAAACCGTTCACACTTTTTCCTATAATTTGCTTTTCGCCACCGTAATTTTGATAAAATTGACTTACTTCATTAAATATGCCCATACGATATGGTATGCATTATTTATGATATGCGCTACCACCGTTTATAGAAAAAGCACGATAAAGTTGTTCGGTAAGCATTAGCCTAAACAAAGTGTGAGGAAAGGTCATTTCCGAAAAAGAAAAAAGTTCGTTGGACTTTGCTTTTATTTTGTCCGCTAGTCCGTAAGAGCCACCTATCACGAAAGTTATAACGCCGTTACCACCATCAATAAGTTTAGCAAGTTTTTCCGCAAAACCCGTGCTACTCGTTTTCTTTCCTTCTATCGCCATTGATATTACGTACCCTTTAAGGTGTGGTAATATTCTCTCGGCTTCTTTTTCTTTTATAAGATTAATAATGCCGTCGTCAACTTTTATATAATTTTCTTCGGCTATTTCCACAATATTAAACTGACAAAAACGAGAAAGTCTTTTAGCGTATTCACTAATGCCGTCCGCAAAATATTTTTCTTTTACCTTGCCAACCGCAACCAAGTTTACCTTAACCATATCATACCCCCGCAAACAAAGATAAAATTGCTAATGACAAGCAAACGATACTGCCAAACGCCCCAAACGGCAACCAAAACTCTACAATTTTTTCGCCCGTTTCTTCTTTTGGTTTTCTAATAACTTCTTTTACAATAAAAAACACACTAACAGCCAAAATCAATAATCCTATACATATTATTAACGGATCATATAAATTAACGAAAATATCTAAATATTCAATTAAAATAACGGTGAAATTGTTAAGAAAATGCGCTATCATACACGGAATAATACTATTTGAGCATTCAAATAACAAACAAAGAACAGCGCCGTATATCAACTGATAAACGAGTTGCGTTACCGAGCCGTGATAAATTGCAAAACATAATGAAACGCTAACGATTGCGCATATTTTAGAAACGCCGTTTAACCCGCCGTAAACTACGCCACGAAAAAAGCACTCTTCAAAAATTGCGGGTAGCACGGCAAACGATATAGAAAAAACAAATAGATGTAAGGGTGTTCTTAAACTTATGTTAGAGCCGTTAACGTTTAGCCCCATTTGGCTAAACAATTCGGCTACCACACCGTTGATAAACCCTAACCCAAAAAACATACCCGCCGAAACGCCTATCGCTAGCACGTAATAGCGGGATTTACATTTTTTCAAGTGTAAAAAACCAAGATTTTTTTCTTGGTTTAATTTTGCAAATAGAAAAATAGTCAACGCCATAGCAAGCACGGAAAAGGTTGAGCAAATAGCCGTAAATGCGCTCCCCGCACCAAAAATCGCCTTTACGATAGGTTGACCAAAAAACGATATGAATATATAAGCGACTATCATAAACGAAAAGGATAATCCGCTTTTTTTACCTTGGCTTAAATTTTTAATAGAATAATTTTCCATACGAATATTTTACAACATTTTATTTAATTAGTAAACAAAATCACACAAAAAACCCCGATACGAATTCGGGGTTTTGTTTTTTATTAACTAATTTATTCTTAACCTCTGGGTGAATAGTTTGGAGATTCTTTGGTAATTGAAATATCGTGCGGGTGACTTTCCACCAAGGTTGCGCTAGTAATCTTAACGAATTGCGCCTTTTTGCGAAGATCATCAATAGTTTTCATACCGCAATACCCCATGCCTGCGCGAATACCGCCACACATTTGGTAAACGATTTCAGAAAGCGCACCACGATACGGAACACGCCCTTCAACGCCTTCGGGTACGAGTTTTTTAGCGTTTTCTTGGAAGTATCTGTCCTTACTACCGCAAGCCATTGCGGGGAGTGAACCCATACCTCTATAAACTTTGAAACTTCTACCTTGATAAATCTCAATTTCACCAGGACTTTCTAAAGTACCTGCAAACAAACTACCTATCATAACTGCAGATGCACCGCCACCGAGAGCCTTAACGATATCGCCACTATATTTAATACCACCGTCTGCGATAACTTTCTTGCCGAATTTTTCCGCTCTTTCAGCACAATCCATAACTGCGGTAAGTTGTGGCATACCGATACCAGCAACGATACGAGTAGTACAAATTGAGCCAGGTCCGATACCAACCTTAACTACGTCTGCACCAGCGTCGATAAGCGCTTCAGTTGCATCAGCCGTTGCAACGTTACCGGCAACGATAGGAAGATTAGGATAGTTAGCCCTAATTTTCTTAACCATTTCAAGAATATTTTTAGAGTGACCGTGCGCACTGTCAACAACGATAAGGTCAACTTTAGATTTAACCAAAGCATCTACCCTTTCTAAAGTATTGATAGAAACGCCAACTGCTGCGCCAACGAGCAATCTGCCGTTTGCATCTTTTGCCGAGTTTGGATATTGAATAGCCTTTTCTATATCTTTAATAGTGATTAAACCCTTAAGATAACCGTTATCGTCAACTATAGGAAGTTTTTCTATTCTGTGCTTGCCAAGAATTTTTTGTGCTTCTTCGAGCGAAGTTCCAACAGGTGCAGTAACCAAGTTGTCCTTGGTCATTATATTTTTAATAGGTTGTTCAAAATTATTTTCAAATCTCAAATCACGGTTAGTTAAAATGCCCACCAACTTGCCTTCGTGAGTGATAGGAACACCGCTAATACGGTATTTTTCCATAAGCGCAAGTGCGTCGCTAACCATATTTTCAGGTTCTAAAAAGAATGGGTCGGTAATAACGCCGTGTTCGCTTCTTTTAACCTTGTCAACGTGGAGTGCTTGGTCTTCAATGGACATATTCTTATGAATAATACCGATACCACCTTCCCTAGCCATAGCAATGGCAAGACGAGATTCGGTAACCGTATCCATTGCCGCTGACATAAGCGGAATATTAAGTCTAATATTCGGTGTAAGGTTAGTTGCCAAACTTACTTGTGACGGAATAACGTCACTCGCTTGCGGTACTAACAACACGTCGTCAAAAGTTAAGCCTTCTTTAATAATGATACCCATGATAATCTCCTTTGGTTAATCTACTTTAATTATTAGTTAAATCGTTATATCTTCCTTGGTAATATTCCGCAAAAGGAATACCCATAACTTCCTTATTTTCACAAAAATTTGCAAAATCTTTATGCGCTATTAAATCGCCGAGATACTTTTTGGCTCTCACTTGGTCGTTATCGTCGTCAATTCTATCAACCAAATAAACCAAGTCGTCAAAACTCTGTGATTTAACGTATTGTTTCTCATAAAAGAAAACGGACGCAGAATAATTGCCTACGCCGTCAAAAAAAACCGCAAGGGAGCGAGGTGCAAACGTAGCGAAAGCACCGAACGTTATAGCCAAAGCAACCAAAATGCTTGCAAGCGTTATAACCGCCGTCTTTATAACCAGTTTTTTCAAACCTGACCTTCCTTGCAAAAAGTATTTTTACTATTTTAACAAAGTTTGCGTTAAAAATCAATTCTTTTCAATAAAATTTTATAAAAAGTGAATTACTTTTTCATTGAAATCATAATTTATTTATAACGGAGAGTGATTTTATGAAAAAAGTAAGATTTTTTGCATTGTTTTTGTGCCTAATATCGTCTATACCCTTTGTAGTTTTTAGCGGTTGTTCTAAAACAAACCCTTTATACGACTACGTTAGTGAACTTCGGCTCAACCTTTATCAAGGCAGTTGCGAAGATTTTACTCTAAAAGCAGGTTACGGTTTTAGAGAAAACCCCTATCATAACGACGGCGAAGTATCTAAAAAAGTTTATCAACTAACTTTTAGATTATTAAATAAAGATATCGACGATATTACCTATACACTCAAACTAAACTTTAATTCTCAAACCTATTCTGGCACTTTTGCGCTTGACCCGATAAGCAATGCGGTAACTACAAAAATAGAAGTTGAAAACTTTGACTTAAACGAATTTACCGTAACCCTATCTTACGGTGGCACGGAAAAAGAAATAATTATGACTTCCCTGCTCCCGCAAGGAACTATAACCTATCAAACGGCGCTTGATAAATTACATAGAAACGAAACGGCGTTAATCAATGCTTTTACCGACCAAAACGGCAAATTCACCGCTGAAATTTATATGCGAATAATCGTAAAAGAGCAAAAGCCATACTGGTATATCGGCTTTGCAAACGGAAACGATAGACTTAAAGCAATGCTAATGGACGGTTTCACCGGCGAACTACTTGCCGTTAGAGAAGTTTTTTAACAGTCAAATTAAAAAAGGATAACGAAACTCGTTATCCTTTTTAATTTTACCTTTTATGCGCCGTGTTTTTTTAACTATTTACCAAGCATTTCCGCTTTAATTGCGGTAAATTCTTCTTCGCTTATTACCTTTTGGTCAAACAACTTTTTCCATTTTTTAATATCTTCCATAGAGTTTGCTTTAGGTTTAACGTCGTTAAGCATCTTTTGTTTAATTTCTTCAAATTCTTCAGCGGTTAAAATGTTTTCACCTTGCAATTCTTTGTAATATGCAAGAATTTTAAGAGCATCACTACTTTTATTCAAAGTTTTATCATCATTAGAAGTCTTTATAAATCCAAAATAGTTAAGACAAATAACAAAGAAACGCATTATTGTGCCTATAAACATAATCAACATACCTACTGATGAAATAATAACGCCAATTTCCGCACCCATAATTAAGCCGTAAACTGCGTATCCCGCCATAAGTACGGTAAAAGCATAGCCTATATTATTAAACAATTTATTTTCTGAAAAAATAAACGGAACTGATAAAACTGCAAGCAAATATACGCTAACAAGATTTACCGTTCCAAGTAATATTGGTAAAGTCGGTATATAATCCGTGCCACCCAACACAACACCTATGCTAAAAACTACAAAACCTACAAATATAAATAATTTGTTCAATTCTTTTTTCATACTTTTCTCCTTTCGTATTTTACGGCGCATTAGCCCCTTGGGGCTATTTTGAATAATTATAGCACCTTGGAGATATAATGTCAATAGAAAATTATTTCAAGGGAATAAAAAATGGAAATTATTATCGCTGAAAGAATACGAGAGTTAATGCACGAACAAGGGTTAAACCAAGTGCAACTTGCAAGTAGAGTTGGAGTTAAGCAAAACACTATAAGCGCGTGGTTGTTAGGCAAAAAAGAGCCGTGTATAGCGTCGCTTTGGTTGCTTGCCGATTATTTTGAAGTTGATATCGATTATCTTGTTGGCAGAAAAAAAGATTAAAAAAACGCGCCTTTCTTAAATGAAAGTGCGCGTTTTTATTTGTTATTTTTTATTGTTAAAATTGTCTTTTAAGGAAACTATTTCGCTCAAAACTTCCTTTCCTTTTACGGTTAAACGCTTAAAGTAACCCGTTCTCATAAGTTGATAAGACGTATCTTTATCGTTTTCGTAAACATAAGGCTCTACCTTGCCGTTGAAAATCTTAACGCTTTCTTTGTTCATGCGTTCGGAGAAATCTTGACCAGCATACTCTTCGTCGTTAAGCAAATATCCGTATTGGCGAATTTCCGTATCAACAGCGTCGCCTACGTTAACCCATTGAATTACGCCCTTGCACTTAATTCCCGAAGTATCGTTTCCACTTCTGCTTTCGGGAACGTAAGAACACAAAAGTTCTTGAACGTCTCCGTTGTTATCGAAAACTATATCGTCACACTTAATAATATAAGCACTCTTTAAGCGAACGTAACCGTCCTTTTTAAGTCTAAAATATTTAGGCGGGGGTGCAAGCGAGAAATCGTCGGCATCAATGTATATAGTCTTTGAAAAATTAATCTTTCTCGTTCTCTTAACTTCTTCGTTGGGATTTATTTCAAAATCAACTTGTTCAGTTTGTCCGTCGGGGTAATTAGTAATGGTAACCTTTAAGGGTTTAAGTACCGCCATTGCACGTTCTGCGTGCTCGTTAAGATATTCTCTTATGCAGGCTTCTAAGTAACTAATTTGAACTTCTGAATTAGCCTTGCTAACGCCTATTCTTGCGCAGAAATCTTTAAGCGCATCTGCAGGAATACCACGATTTCTTAACCCCGTAAGGGTTGGCATACGTGGGTCGTCCCACCCGTCAACCGAGCCGTCTTCAACGAGTTTTTTAAGATAACGCTTGCTCATAACTAGATTAGTCACGTTAAGGCGGGCAAATTCTATTTGGCGGGGCTTGGGGCTAAATCCAAGTTCAATTCCCACCCAGTCGTAAAGGGGGCGGTGGTCTTCAAACTCTAAGGTGCAAAGAGAGTGAGTTACCCCTTGCAAATAGTCGCAAATGGGGTGCGCATAGTCGTACATAGGATATATACACCATTTATCACCCGTTCTATGGTGAGTTTGGCGTAAAATTCGATAAATAACAGGGTCACGCATATTTATGTTGGGCGACGCCATATCTATTTTAGCACGAAGACATTTCTCTCCATCTTTAAACTCTCCGTTACGCATAGCCGTAAAGAGAGCAAGGTTTTCTTCTACCGACCTATATCTATTCGGACTTTCTTTACCAGGCTCTGTTAAAGTTCCACGATTTGCACTAATTTCTTCCGGCGACATATCGCAAACGAACGCCTTTCCCTTTTTGATAAGTTCAATTGCAAAATCGTAAATCTTTTCAAAAAAGTCAGACGCATAACACTCTTTCTCCCACGAAAAACCTAACCATTTTATATCTTCTTTAATTGCTTCAACGTATTCGGTTTTCTCTTTAGACGGATTTGTATCGTCAAAGAAAAGGTTGCACTTGCCGTTGTACTTTTCCTTTACGCCAAAGTTTATGCATAAACTTTTAGCGTGCCCTATATGCAAATATCCGTTAGGCTCTGGCGGAAAACGAGTATAAGTTCCGCTTACCTTTCCCGATTCTAATTCTTCGTTTATTATTTGTTCAATAAAATTAG
Source organism: Clostridia bacterium (assembly GCA_017648525.1). Taxonomy (GTDB): domain Bacteria; phylum Bacillota; class Clostridia; order Christensenellales; family Borkfalkiaceae; genus UBA1259. The sequence continues at coordinate 698 of JAGCIP010000004.1, read as the reverse complement.
TCGCTTCAACCATAACAAAATTCCTTTTTATATTTATAAATCTCTCTAATTAGTTAAAACCTTTAGTTAAAACATTTCTTCGCAAATTTCTTTAACTCTATCAAAATTAGTTCTACTCTGAGCGCAGAGCCAATCAACTAAATCGGTATTAAAATATGCGTATTCGATACCGTCGTTATGCCCATAACCGTCTAAAACCACAAGTTCTGCATTACCGCCTTTGTCGTTTACAGCGTTAACCATTAAAGTTGAATAGCATAGCGGAACAGAGTTGTCTATTGCTCCGTGATATGCCTTTACCGGCGTGGTCTTTAATTTTGCGCATCTCCAAGATAACCCCCCGCCCGCAACGGGTGCTATTGCGGAAAAATAGTTTGCGTAAGTTAAACCCATTTCCCAAGTGCCAAACCCACCCATACTGCTACCTGTAATAGCAATTCTATCTTTTGAGATTTGATACTCTTCAACTATTAAATCTATCAAGTTTTTTAGTTTTTCAACGATATTGTTCCAAACAAACGGCGCAGGACATTGTGGGCACAAAACTACTGCGGGAATTTCCTTTCCACTATTTATCAATTTGGGGATACCGTGCCGATAAATGTGTTCTATATTTTCCCCACGTTCGCCCGCACCGTGCAAGTACACGATAAGCGGTGGATTTTGCACCTTTTCAGCAGGTGTAAAAAGCAAGGATT
>JAGCIP010000029.1 GCA_017648525.1 Clostridia bacterium | reverse complement strand
GAGAGTCTATAGAAGACGCTTACGGCAAACTTCCTGAAGAGACGGACAACTTAGTTAACATAGCCGTAGCAAAGACGCTTGCAAGCAAGTTGTCGGTCAAGGAAATTAACGTAAGAAATTCAGACGTTAACTTAGTTTTTGCGGATTTTAAGGCGTTTGCAGACCCGAGACTTATAAAGGCGTTAGACGAGTTTAATGACGTCGCAAGGGTGGTTATGACAAGCGCACCGACGGTAGAGTTTGAAAGAGAAAGCAGAAATAGTGCCGAGATGCTTAAACTTGTGCGTGAATTTTTGTCTTGTGCGGTGCTTTAATATAGAAAAAATTGTGTTTTGTGGGTATAAAATTTACGAAAAAACCACTAAAAAGATTGCAATTTTTGCGCTTATAGTATATACTTTATGGGTATAACAAAAAATTTATCGTTTCTTGCGGGAGAATATATATGAGAAAATCAAAATTAGGTATCGCTTCTTTGGTAATGTCGTTAGTAATGGGCGTTTCTGCGTTTAGCGGTTGCGGTCTTATTAAAATCGACAACGAGAAGAATTTAGAACAGGTTATTGCAACCGTTCGTATTTCAGACCAAGTGCCAGAAGCCGATACGATTTTAAAGAAAGATATCGTTATGGGCTATATGAATTATGGCTATCAATACGAATATAGTTACGGTTACACTAGAGAACAAGTTATGAACTTAATCGTACGTACTTTAGTGGAAGGCAGAGTACTTCTCCAAAAAGCAATTCTTGATTTTGAAAGCGAAGTTGCTCCGTTTGACGGTGTTCTTCAAGCGGATATAGATACGCCGTGGAAACTTAATAGATATCTTGACGAAAAAGAAAGAATTGACGCTGAATATTCTGCTATTTACGATATGAACGAGTTGATTCATACCTATATGGAAAATCACGACCACGAGAAAGTTCAAGATAGTATGATTGATACAATTAGAACAGTTCCTACTGGCGCAACCAACGCTGAAAAAGAATTGAGCAAAGACGATAAAGAAAAGTATATTGAAAAAGGTATAGACACGAATAGTAGTGACGACCGTTATGATGCTTTTATAGAAGTTGTTGACGTTTTAGAAAGTAATCAACTTCTTGGCGATAAATGGGACAAAAAAGACTTAAAGACCACTATTTACTATGAAGAAACACTTAAAAACTATAAGGAAACTGCAATCCGCAATAAATATAAAGATTGCATTACCGAAAGCGTTAGAAATAAAATAGGGTTTAGCGCACTTGAAACTGCTTATGCGGAAAAACATGCGGAACAAGTAGATTTTGATAATGCAGAATTTGTTGCAAAACTTTCTTCAGCAACGGCAGAAGACCCGATTTTAGTTTGCAACAACGGTCAATATGGTTACGTTTACAACCTTCTTTTAGGTGCTAGTGACGCTCAACTTGCCGAACTTGCTGAATACGACATTAAAAATCCAAACGCATCTAACGCAGACCGTGATAAGGCAAGACGTGAAATTTTCAATAGCATTACCGCAAAAGATTTACGTTCAACTTGGATTACCGCAGGATACGATTTTGACGGTGTGAATTTCACCGGCGACTACACCTTTGCAAAAGACGCTAATAATAGTCTTGGTTTTAAGGGTACTACCACTTTGTTAAATCCTAATGCGGACAAAAATGCGGAAGATTACGCTCCCGAATATAGAGTAGAGAGCGTTATTGAATACGGACTTGACGCTTTCCTTGAAATGATGGAAACTTATCTTTACGGCGCTAAAAAGACCTCGCCTACTACCGATAACTCTTATATTTACAGAAAATATAATGCTGTAG
>JAGCIP010000003.1 GCA_017648525.1 Clostridia bacterium | reverse complement strand
TTGCTCTTTAAGTTCGCACCTTTTACAGTTTAAATTTATAGTTTCATATATAGGTTCTAACGCCATAAAACCCCTCCTATCCTTTACTTATTCGACACGGTAAAAAGTGTCGCCTTGCAATATAATATATTGCTCGCAAAAAGGTTTTATGACTTAAAAAAAGAAATCCGCTCTTTTGCGGATTATCTTTCTAAACTAAAATAATATTTTTCTTTATCTTCACTACAAATTTTTAGTCCTAGTCTTTCAATAAGTTTATTTGATTTTTCATTTTGCTTGTAGCAACGGGATTTTAAGGTTTTTGCGCCCAACTCGTTAAAGACATATTCTTTAAGCGCAGTTGCGCTCTCTATTGCATAGCCTTTTCCTTGTACATTTTCAAAAAACCTAAACCCCATCTCTAATCCACCGTAATAGTCAAAGTTGTGCAAAACCAACTCGCCAACCATCTTTCCGTTTTGCTTTACAGCAAAGGAAATTTCTTCTTTGGTGTCCACCATAAGTTGTTGAAAGTTAAAAAAGTATTCGGGTGTAGGCTTATTCTCGCCTAAATCCGCACGGTAGTCGTAACCCCAAAGTGCGTTCAACTTGTCGTCGGTATACAACCGCTCGTAGTCTTTTGCATCTTGCTCTTGTATACGCTCAACCGTCAGTCTTTCGGTGTTTAAGCGCAGGTCTAAATCAATCCTATCAAACAGAGTATAGACACTCAAAAAGTTTTTATATTTAATCTCATGCGGGCTATACTGCATTTTAGAAGTGCGCAAGCCTAAATCCCCGCAATCTTCTTCTCTATTAATATAAACTATGCCGTCGGTTGCGTATTCTTTGGCAAATTCTTGCGCCATTGTCGGGTAAACCCCCGAATATTCGGTATCCGCCTTTTCCACGTGCACTATTAAAGTGTCTTTTACCCGCTCGCCAACGGACACGGCAACCACTTTCCCATCCACCTTTATCATTCCGCCCACTTGGTTTAATACAAATGCGTTTTCAGTAAGACTAAAAGCGTGCTGTCTTTCAAGTTCTTCTATTTTCCCCGCACGCTCACGCTTGGCGTTATGCTCTTTCAAAAAGGCTAGTGCGTCGCCAAGATTTTCCGCAGTTAATCTTTCAAATTGATAATCGGGATAACTTTTCTTAAACTTGTTAACGTGGTTTCTCTGTCCTGAAAGTTTTTTGCCCGAATAAGTCTTAAAATTTTCCGCAATATAAATATAATCGCACCAGTTACGGTCCTTTTGATTTTGGGTATAATAGTACCTGTTTTCTAACTTTTTTAACTTTATCTCGTCCAAATAACCGAAAACTAAGTCCAGCTTTTTCGCCCTGCAAAATTCTTCTATCTTTAATATCGCACCGTCAACGTCTTTACCCATAGGGTAGTAAAAAGAAATTCTGCCACTCGTGTTTTTTTCTTTCAAAATGAGCGTATGATTATAAACGGCGTATTCCACTTGCACGGTATCTCGCCACATATACTTAACGCCTTGGGAAATATCGCAAAAATTTATTTCCGTTTGGTCGATATATTCTTTTATTAAGTTTACGTTTTCCCCAAGTTTAGTAAATTTTAACATTTTTTTGGCTCTTAAAAAAAAGGACTGTCCGTCCTTTTTTAATTTGTTTTTTTATTTTTTACTGCTCTTTAAAAATTCAAGCAATTCGCTCAATCTATCTAAATCATCACGGGTATAATAATCGATATAAATTCTACCCTTTCTATCGTTACCTATGGCGTTTACACGAGTGCCGAACACCCTTTGCATATCGGCAATCAATTCTTTTAATTCTGCAGAAAGTTCAACCTTAACTTTCTTTTTAGCCTTTTCTTCGGGCGGGGCAAAATATTCTTTAACCGCCTTTTCCACGTCACGAACGCTCATTCCGTCTTTAACGGCTTTTTCAGCAATCTTTAACTGGTCAACTTGCGGAACTGAAACCAAAGTTCTTGCGTGTCCCGCTGAAAGTGCGCCGTTTGCAACCATTTTAATAACTTCTTGCGAAAGGTTTAATAGCCTTAAAGTATTCGCAATAGCAGGGCGAGATTTACCTATTCTATCTGCAAGTTCTTCTTGCGTCATACCGTAATCGTTCATAAGCGAACGCATTGCCGTTGCCGCTTCAATCGGGTTAAGGTCTTCTCTTTGTAAGTTTTCTATAAGCGAAATTTCTTTTATTTGACGTTCATTATAGGTTTTTACTATTACGGGAACTTTGCTAAGTCCTGCAAGTTTACTCGCACGGAAACGGCGCTCTCCAGCGATAATCATATACCTATCACCGCTCTTATTAACGATAATCGGCATAATCACGCCGTGCTTTGAGATTGAATCGGCAAGTTCTTTTAGTGCCGTTTCATCAAATACCTTTCTCGGCTGATTGGGGTTTGCAAAAATAGACGACACGTCTATCTCGGTAACGCCTTCCCCCTTGCTCTCATTGTCTTCTTCAAAGAGCAAACTCTTGCCGTAATCTTCTTCGGTCTCCGAAAATAATGCAGATAAACCTTTACCTAATCCTCTGTTTGGTTTCATTTTAACTTTCTCCGTTTTGTATTCGTTCCCCTTTCGCTCTCAATGGCGATAGGAATTTTTAAGCCTTTTTAGACGGTTGTCTTTCAAGGAATTCTTCGGTAAGCGCAAGATACGCTTTCGCCCCAGAACATCTCGTGTCGTGCAACATTATAGGAACACCGTGGCTGGGTGCTTCCGCAAGCCTAATGTTTCTAGGAATAGCCGTCTCGAACACTCTTTTCCCAAAAAACTTTTTAATTTCCGCAGAAATCTGACGAGAAATTATTGCACGGTTGTCGTTCAATGTAAGTACAACCCCTTCTATCTTTAATGCGGGATTTAAGTGTTTTACAACCAACTTTATGGTGTTCATAAGTTGGCTTAAACCTTCTAATGCGTAATATTCGCTTTGAATAGGAATTATAACCGTATCGGCAGATGCAAGCGCATTTATGGTCAATAACCCTAGCGACGGTGGGCAGTCGATAGTAATAAAGTCGTAACTTGCTCTCGCCTTTTGTAACACACGACTAAGCACGTGCTCTCTATCTTTAACGTAAACTAATTCTACTTCCGCACCCGCCAAGTCTATGTTAGACGGAAGAATATCTAATCCGTTAATACAAGTCTTAACTACTGCGTCTTCGATAGGCATATCGTCTATCATTACGTTATAAACCGAGTTTTTAACTTCGCTCTTTGCAAAGCCCAAACCGCTAGTTGCGTTTCCTTGCGGGTCTAAGTCTACTATAAGACATTTATAGCCCTTGCTCGCTAAATAACTTGACATATTAACGCAAGTAGTGGTCTTTCCTACACCGCCTTTTTGGTTTGAAAAAGCAATTATTTTTCCCATATCTTCTCTCCTATCTCTCGTGTTTATTGCTCTTTTTCAATGGTAATCTTGTGATTACTCCTTATCGCCTTTTTCGTCCGTTTTATCGTCTACGCTAACTTCAACTTTTTCGTCCGTTTTATCTTTTGCTACTTCCTCTTTCTTTTCTGGAACGATTATCTTTTTAACCGCCTTTCTCTCGAAAGGGTTTTCTTTTAAGGTGCGTTCGTTTTCGTCCATAAAATCCATTATTTCTTCAACGCTCTTGCCTTCCATAAGCATCTCAACTTCTTCAGAGAAAATTGTTTCTCTCTCAACCAAAAGCCTTGCCATATTGTCGAGAAGTTTTTTGTTTTCTTTTAGAAGTTTTCTTGCCTTTTGCAAGCCGTCGTCAATAATAATTCTAATTTCTTGGTCTATAATAGCCGCCGTTTCTTCACTATAAGATACGTGTGACGCCATATCTCTACCGATAAACACTTCCTTATCAGAGCCGTAAGAAATCGGACCTACTTTTTCGCTCATACCCCACTCGGTAACCATAAGCCTTGCACGTTTTGTTACCATTTGAATATCGCCAGATGCACCTGCAGATATGTCTTTAATGATAAGTTCTTCGGCAACTCTACCGCCAAGCGTCATAACGATATCGTCCAAAAGTTTGGCTTTGGTCAAGTGATTGTCGTCGGTGTCTGGGCGGGTCATTGTATAGCCTGCCGCTTGCCCACGTGGTATAATTGAAACTTCGTGTACGGGGTCGCAGTTGGGCAACAACTTAGCCAAGATTGCGTGTCCCGATTCGTGATAAGCGGTAATTCTCTTATCCGTTTCGGTAACCAACCTACTCTTCTTCTGCGGTCCCATAATAACTTTATTTATACCTTCGTAAAGGTCTTTATTGTTAATATGTTTTCTGTTATCTCTCGCTGCCAAAATAGCCGCTTCGTTCAAAAGATTTTCAAGGTCTGCGCCTGAAAAACCACTCGTCATACGAGCAACCGTCTTAAAGTTAACGTCGGGCGCTAAAGGTTTATTGCGTGCATGCACTTTAAGGATTGCTTCTCTACCCCTAACGTCTGGAACGTTAACGTAAATTTGCCTATCAAATCTACCGGGACGAAGTAATGCGGGGTCTAAAATATCCGCTCTATTAGTTGCCGCCATAACGATTATGCCGTCGTTAGATTCAAAGCCGTCCATTTGCACGAGTAATTGGTTAAGCGTTTGCTCTCTTTCGTCGTGTCCACCACCCATGCCAGTACCACGTTGACGGCCAACTGCGTCAATTTCGTCTATGAACACAATGCACGGCATACTCTTTTTAGCCACGTCGAATAAATCTCTAACTCTTGACGCACCAACGCCGACGAACATTTCCACAAAGTCCGAACCACTTATTGAGAAGAACGGAACACCCGCTTCACCTGCAACAGCCTTTGCAAACAAGGTTTTACCCGTTCCGGGAGGCCCTACTAAAAGCACGCCTTTTGGAATTCTTGCGCCAAGGTCGGCAAACTTTTTGGGGTTTTTTAGGAAGTCAACCACTTCTGCAAGTTCTTCCTTTTCTTCTTCTGCGCCAGCAACGTCAGAAAATCTTACCTTTAAGTCACGGTTAACCCTTGCATTTGTTTTTGCAAAATTCATTGCACTCTTTGTTCCGCCTTGCGTTTGCATCATCAAAATAAAGAACACAACGGCTATAAGAACACAACCGATAATCGGGATTAACGACGACCAAATAGAACCTGCGTTAGGGTTGGTGTGCGTAAAAGTAACACCCGCATTGTTCAATATATCTTGAACTTCTAAAATGTCTACCCTTGGACTATTCGTCGTATAATTACGAATAAACGCTCTTTGGTTTAGTGCATTATAGATTTCAATATCAAAATCTAACACGTAACCGTCGTATAAAACGTTTGCAATTTTTAGTACCGAAAAGTCAACGCCTTTGAGGTCGTCTATAATTCCTTTCGCATTAGAAGTAGCAAGTTCGGATTTAGTAACACCGTCTTTACCATCTAATTGTTGCACAACTGCATAAAAATCTGAATAATTTATAGATTTTCGTGCGCTAACGCAATTAGCAAAGGAAAGTGCGCCTATCGCAAGAATAATAACGGCAAGCACAATCCATATTGTTTTTGATTTTCCTGTCTTCAATTTTCAAAATCTCCTTAATTGGTTCAAGTAACACTATTATAAGCAAAAACTATTAAAATAACCTTGAAAACCGCTCGCAAAAGCGGGGGGAAACAAGGCTTGGCATAAAAATGCGCCATCATTAGTAAAATACAAGTTTTTCTTTAATAGTATTATACAACATAATAGGGAAAATTACAATACAATTTTAAAATAATTTTTCCAAATACTGTAAAATTTTAAAAAATTTTTTTGCGCCCCCGCATATGGGTTTGCGCCTTTGCCATAAAGCGCAACTATAATTTATAGTGCAAATTTAGTTTTTATCTCTATTTTTAATTATTATCGAGTTTGCGTTTGTGTTTATATCGCTTTTAACTTATTATAATAACGTGAAAAATTAATGTGTTTTTACATATTAAAATTATTCTTTTGCAACACGCAGATTAGTTATTAACAAAAGTTTTCAACTTATCAACACAAATTTATACTTTTGTTCCACGTGAAACTTTTTGATAATCTTTATAACTTCCCGAAAAAAACAAAAATAGCCAATCTAAACTTGCTTTTAAATTTTGTCATTTAAACGGCCTGAGAGAGAATGACTAAATTTTTTTGGCGGGGATTTTTCTCGCCATTTTGTCTCACAAGCAGGTATTTTTCAATAACAGACCACAAACCTTAAATTTGGCATTATGATTAACGTTAAACAAAATATTATGTTTCACGTGAAACAATATTTCAAAATTACAAAACGGACGTGTTTCACGTGAAACATTAGGTTGTGTAAATAACGGTTTTTCTATATGATTTATTCATTTTATTTGTTTATAGGGCGAGTTTTAGCCGTTTTTTATTAAAATATACGGTTTTTTAATCAATTTTAGTTAAAAACAGGTATAATTACACGATTTTTTGGGAATAAAAAGTTTGAAAAATAAATTTTCGGAGAATTTTTAATGGAAAATGCTAATTTTTGTATTAGTTCGTTTAGCCAACACGCGGTGCAAGGGATAAGCCAGTCTTTAATAAACTGCAACCCGGAAAATAAAAAACCCATACTAATATGCATAGGTAGTGATTTAGTGCTAGGTGATAGTTTAGGGCCATTAGTTGGCACGTTGCTACGGAAGAAAAATGTGCGTTCATTTATTTATGGAACGCTTAATTATCCTATCACGTCAAAAGAAGTTGAATACGCAAGAACTTATGTAAAACAAATGCACCCCAACTCTGTTTCTATCGCTATTGACGCTGCGGTTGGTGATGATAACGACGTTGGTATTATAAGAGTAAAGAGCGGGGGATTAAAGCCCGGTCTTGGAGTTGATAAAAAGTTGGGCATCATAGGGGATATTAGTATTATAGGTGTTGTTGCAGAAAAATCTATAAACAACTATAATCTATTCAATTTAACACGTCTTAACCTTATATATAAGATGGCGGAAAAAATTGCAGACGGTATAGAAGAATATTTAAATTATATTCGTGGCGCAACCGAGCAAACACTAAACAGTTCTTTTGGGGCTTAAAACAAAATTTTGGCGCATAAAACACAAAAATCGTCAGTAAAATACTGACGATTTTGCTATTTTATATTAAAATTTATTTCTTTTTGTTTGGCAATTTTTATTTTGCTAATAGGCTAATTGAGTAGTCAATTCTTTCAATGGTTTTTTGTTTGCCGAGAATATCAGCAACTTCAGTTGCGCCACCAGCAGTTGCTTGTTTGCCGGTGATTGCTATTCTCATAATCCAGAGTAGCGCTTGCTTTTTAATTTCAAGTTTGCTAGATAAATCAACCAAAACGGTAAAGAGATTTGAATTGTCCCAGTCTGCATCAGGAATAGCACGTAGCGCATCTTTAATCTTGGGCAACAATTCAACAGCCAACTCTTTTGACGCTTTTTGTTTTTGATTTTCAAAAAGTTCTAAATCAAACTCGCCAAACTCTTCTAAAAAGTCAACCTTTTCAGCAATTTCAGAGAAAATTTGAACTCTGCCTTTCGCAAGCGATAAAAGTTTATCTTCATCGTATATACCGTAAGACTTACTGTTTTTTAAGAACGGCAATGCTAATTCCTTAAATTGCTCATAAGTCATTTCCTTGATATATTCGCCCGAAAGCCATTTCATTTTTGTTTCGTCAAAAATAGCGGGGGATTTGCCTATCCCTTCAAGCGAGAAGTTCTCAATGAGTTCATTAAGCGACATTTTTTCTTGATTTCCCTTAGGACTCCAACCAAGCAATGCAATATAGTTGACGATAGATTCCTTTACGTATCCTTTTTTAACAAAATCTTCATAACTTGCGTCGCCATTACGCTTTGAAAGTTTATGTTGCGCATCTTTCATAATCGGGGGCAAGTGAATATAAACGGGGCGCTCCCAACCGTATGCGTCGTACATTAGGTTGTATTTTGGGGTAGACGATAAATATTCAATACCACGAATAACGTGAGTAATACCCATCAAGTGGTCGTCTATAACGTTTGCAAAGTTATAGGTGGGCATACCGTCGCTCTTAATCAAAATTCCGTCTTCAATATCTTTATAATCAACGCTAATTTCGCCGTATACTAAGTCGTGATAACTGCCAACGCCACTTTCGGGCACGTTTTGACGAATAACGTATGGTTCGCCGTTTGCAATTCGCCTTTCAATCTCGTCTTTAGAAAGTTTAAGGCAATGTTTATCATAGCGCATATTGCCAGCATCGTCTTTAAGGGTTTCAATTCTTTCGGGGGTGCAGAAACAATAATATGCGCCACCGAGTTCAACTAATTTTTTAGCGTATTCGGTGTAAATGCTCTTTCTTTCGCTTTGAGTGTAAGGCCCAAAATCGCCACCAACGTCTGGACCTTCGTCGTACATAATACCAGAATCACGCATGGTGTCGTAAATAATTTGAACAGAGCCGTCCACGTATCTTGCAGTGTCGGTGTCTTCAATTCTCAAAATGAAATCGCCACCGTTCATCTTTGAATATAAAAATCCGTAAAGCGCAGTTCTCAATCCGCCTATGTGCAAATATCCCGTTGGGCTGGGCGCAAAACGAGTTCTTACTTTTTTCATAACTATCTCCTTAAAACCAAAATATTTAGGTAATTTTTCTATCTCTTATGTTTATATATTATACATTTTTTATAATCAAGCAAAATTTTAAGCGCAAACAACACTAAATTTCACGGTTTAACAATTTATTTATATCTGCGGTTTTCTTTATTTCATCTAACCGCCTTTCTTGATAATAACTGTAAACCTTTCCGTCCCCCACGATAACGTGGTCAACCAAACTAGTTGCGTGCATATCGCAAATCATATTGATTTTGCGGGTGGTAATATCGTCTTGCTCGCTCGGTTCAATGCGCCCGCTTGGATGGTTGTGCGCTAAAATAATAAATCTTGGCGAAAACACTCCTATAAGCCTAACTAATTCTTGCACGTCAATTTCCACACGCATATCTTTTCTATCGCTAAATCCCGCCGTGGACAAAACTTGATATTGCTTACTTAAGAATATAACTAAAAACTTTTCTTCTTTCTCCCCGTCGAAAGCACGCAAAACAACGTCTTTAATCTCGGCAAAAGATTTAATATACGATTTATTTACCGAAGTTTGAGCAACCGTTTCAAAAACCTTTGCCAAAACGAGAATATACGAAACTACCTTGTCGCCAACGCCTTTAACCGCCTTAAGTTTTTCCGGCTCTGCGGTAAACACCCCACGTAAAGACCCGAAAGTTTTAATGAGCGAGTGCGCAATATCGTTAGTATTGCGCCGAGAAATAACCGAATACAACAAAACTTCTAAAAGTTCGTGTTCGGGAAGTTCTCCTTTACTTTTCAGTACTTTATCCATCATCCGTGCTCGGTGACCTGCGTGTAAATTATTCTCTGTGCTCATATTAGATATTGTAACACAAAATCGCCAAAAAACAAAATATTTTATTCTCAATATAGGTGCATTTTACTCAAAAATAGTATATACTGTCAGTATAACTAATAAAACTGGAGAAAGTATGAAAAACTATTCGCTATTTTTAGACGCTTGTTCGCAACTTATATCTTTTAACACCGAAAACGCCCCCGCAGTTTCTGGAGCGCCGTTCGGTTTGGAAAATAAAAAGGCGTTAGACTTTTTTCTTACTCTTGCAAAAAGTTTTGGGTTTGAAACAATAAATTACGACAACTATGCAGGAGAAATTATTTTCGGCAACGGCAAAACAAGCGCCGACCAAGTGGGCATTATCGGGCATTTAGACATAATTCCCGTTGGCACGGGTTGGAATACTCCGCCACTAAAACTCACCGAAAAAGACGGTAAATTTTACGGCAGAGGGGTTTCGGATGATAAATTACCTTGTTTACTAATACTTTTTGCTATGAAAGAATTAAAAGATGCGGGGATTATACCTGAACGCACCTTGCGTTTTTTCGTCGGTTGCAACGAAGAAAGCGGTTGGCAAGACGTGGAATATCTCAAAACTAAAACCACACTTCCCGAATACGGCTTTTCCCCCGACGGAATTTTCCCGCTCTCTTATGCGGAAAAGGGAATGTACGAAATAGCCTTTTTGCTTCCGCCCCTTAAAAATTTTTCTAATATAAAAGGTGGCACGGCTATAAACGCCGTCTGTGCAAACGCAAGTTGCACGGCGGTAGACGGGGCAATTATTCCGTCTTTACTTGAAAAACACAACCTTAAAGCAAACGGTAATACTATAACCGCAACGGGCGTATCGGCACACGGTTCTGCACCGCACCTTGGTGTAAACGCCTTCAAGTCGCTATTTAGTTATATGGCGGATGCTGGCGAAAACCTTAAAGATGCCGTCGATTTTCTTTTTAACGACAAAGCGGGCATATTTAACCTTAAAAACGAGCAAGGAATTGTTACCTTTTCACCGAATATGGTTAAAACGGTGGGCAAAAAGACCTATCTTTTAGCGGATATGCGAATACCCGCACCGTTTGACCAAAACACGGTAATTCCTGCACTAAATCAATTTGGGTTAGAATACACGATTACAGAAAAACAACCACCCGTGGTGGTAGAAAAGGACGGTTGGATGATTTCTAAACTTCTATCAGCCTACAAGGAAAACACGGGCGAGCAAACGGCAGAGCCTGTTAGTATGGGCGGTAGCACCTTTGCACGTGCCTTCAAGAAAGGTTGTTCTTTCGGCCCTGAATTTAAGGGCGTTTCCTATCACATACACGACGCAAACGAACAAGTTGACGTTGCCGAAGTGGAAAAAACCTATAATATATATCTTTCCGCATTGAATAAACTAGCAAAAATTTAGCGTTTACAGTTAAACGGCTTGTAAAATTTAGTTTTTTGATATATAATTTAGATATAATAATTCTTACGGGTGATAAAAATGAAGTTCGATATAGAATTAGTTGGCAAAATCGGGTCAATGGCGTTAATAAATAAGGAAAACAATATTTTGGACTATACCTTAATAGCACGTTTGTCGTCTGAATTTAAGCCAGGCTATATCTGGGTAACCAGCGGAGCGGTAGAAACGGGGCGTTTGGACTATATAAAGCGCACAGGCAAAGAATTAGACGGCTCTTACGAAGACGTAAAGACCGATTATTCGGCACAAGGTCAGTCAATTTTGATGTCGACATACCGTCAATACGTAGACAGTAAATATTCGTTAAGGCAAGTTTTGGTTGAACACCAACATTTTAACGACCCGCAAAAGCGTGAGCACTTAAAAGCAATGCTACTCCGTGCAAAAGAGCAAAACGCAATTCCTATTATTAACTATAACGACGCTATTAGTACGGAAGAAAGCCGTAGGGTGGAAATTCAATCGCTACGTAGCAATACCAGCAAGGTTGTTGAATGCGTTGATAACGACGAAACGGCATCTCAAATTGCCTGCCTTGTTAAAGCAAAAAACCTTTTGATTTTAACGAGTGCGGACGGAATATATAAAG
>JAGCIP010000002.1 GCA_017648525.1 Clostridia bacterium | reverse complement strand
GATATGAGTGCCATATCACTAGAATATACGGCAATAATTCCGCTATCAATAGCGTAATCTTCGGTAGCACTAATATCAAACACCTTTTCGTTAGTGTCTGCATCTTCACCATAAACAACGTCGTAATATAATTTAACAACTGATTTATCTTGAGCATAAATTACAGGGTCAGAGCCGTTATTATCGTTATCAGCGTCAAAGGTAACACCGAGAACGTCTGTACTATCTTTATTTTTGGCAGTTAAATCAGCATTAATTGTGCCCATGCCTGTGGTAGTTTCAAACAAGAAATAACCGTCCCCTACAGGCTTTTTATAATAATGTTCTATAGAATAAGAAACGGCTGTGCTCTTTACTGTATCAGTTATATAATTTGTTGCTAAAGTATTATTTTCCCTTTCTAAACGTTTAAACGCATCATTTTCAGGGTCAAGAGTGCCCATTTGGGTTAAATTTGCTTGATAAGTACGTTGTGCAACGTAAACGGTATTTCTAACGTTGTCATTTTCAGTTGCAAACTTAACGTCAAACGTTCCGTCTTGCTTTTCAGCGATAATGTAAGCAACGCCTTTGAAGTTGGTCAAAAGACTGCTTGGTTTGATAGTTGTAATAGCACCGATTACGCTTACCTTACCATCTTTAACTTGTGGGCGGGTTTGTTCAATATTGATTACTTGAGTTTTATTTCCGCTATATTCCCAACTCGTGCCATTCCATATAGCCCAGTCATATTTAGCGCCGTCAGTTTGATTGCCATTATCATCTATACCAAACAAGTTCATTTTCTCAAACTTATAAGTATCTTCATAACTTGCGGGCGCAATAATAACGCCAAACATAATTGAATTATACGCTTTGCCCGTGCCAACGTTGTTGCGGAGTGCTAAATAGTCGCTTTCCGACATATACGCACCGAAACGTATACCCATTCTATCATCATCGTCATTAGTGTATATACTAGCACCTGTTTCCATTGTATAGGTAACGCCTGACACAGTTTTGATATCACTGCTTGCAAAAACGTCGTTTTTAACATTCATAACGGCGGTCATAAAGATTGACGCAAGAAGCGTTAGCAACAATACTAAAATTAATTTTGTTCTCTTTGCGTTACTCATCTAAAACACCTCCCAACGGTTCATCTTTCCCAAACGGGTCATCTTGCCAAAAAGGATTAGTCGTCGATGCAAACAAGACGTCTTGTTTTAGTAATTCCAGAAATTTCACTTCTGGCTTTTCGTAATGTTTCATTTCAAAACATCCCTCCTCTATCTTTCTTATATCATCAAAAGCGCTCGGCTTTAGATATTAGTTTTAAACAACGCCATAACCTTTATAAAAATATTTTATTTATTGTATATTCTAATTTCAGGTTTTGTAGGCAATAAAGCAACGGCTGCCGCATATAACGTTGCATCAGGATGCGCTTGGAATAATGAACACGGAACGTTTGGTGTCGGTTCTCCATGCAATATTTTTCTTAACGCACCAGCATTCCAGTCACGTGGTTGACACATAATTACCTTTTTAGCCATAAACATTTCTTTCATACCAACGGTAATGCAGTATTTAGGAATTTGGTCAATGTCGCCCCCGCAGTTCATAAAAGCATTAACAGTTCTCGTTTCCTTTGCCACTTCCAAAACTCTTGTAGGACGATTTAAAAATTCTTCGTTGCTACAAACCTAACCATCTCTCGGCGGTTCGTTAAACGCATAGTGTACATTTATACCAACACCACCAAAAACCATATCTAATTTTCCATATTTATTAATTATTTGCATAACCATATCAGGATTTTCCGGGTCTGGGAAATATCTATTTTCAACGGGAACATTTAATTCGTCGTCAACTTTAGAATAGAAAGTTCTATCCATACCACCTCTAAAAGATAAGGGGTCGTTTCTGTCTATATATTTTTTATCGTCGGTTAAATATTCGTCCATATTTATAAACACGCAGTTCTTTAATGAAATTCGATATTTGTTGACCAAATATGCAATTCTGCTATAAGGACCTAAAGGGCCATATGGAACTACCATAACCGTAGGTTCACCTTTCTTGTTATTTTCTTCTATCACTTCTAATACAGCAATAGCAACCCTCCAATACATATCGTGCTCAACATCACAAACTTCAAGTTTAATGTTACTTCCTTT
This sequence comes from Clostridia bacterium, assembly GCA_017648525.1. GTDB lineage: Bacteria > Bacillota > Clostridia > Christensenellales > Borkfalkiaceae > UBA1259. The sequence continues at coordinate 1,665 of JAGCIP010000002.1, read as the reverse complement.
GCCTAAATCTTCAATTCTAATACTGTTTAAATCTGCCATTTTGCTTTCATCCTTGTACAAAATTATATTTTTACAATAATTATTATAGCATAGTTGTTTGGCAAGTCGTTTGTATAATCAAGTTTACTTAAGGCAAAAATATATAAAATCTTATTATTTTAATCACTTAATGTCAATAAATATCAAAAATTATTATAGAATTTCTTAATTTTATTGACAAAATTGCAAATATATTGTATTATACAACTATTGTATACTTTAATTCGTTTCAATGATAATATTCAAACAAAGGAGTAAACTTATGTCAATATATATGCCGGAAAAAGATTTCCATATTAACTATAAAGAAAACACTATACAATACTCATCCTATCACTTTCACAACGTATATGAGATGACCTTTTTTCTATCTGGATCAAGAACTTATCTCTTAAACAATTCCAACACGGTTATTATGCCTCATAACGTAATTTTAATTAAGCCTTTCACCTATCACAGCACGTTAGGTAGTAGCGGTGTTTCACGCTACGTTATACTGTTTTCAAGAGAATTTCTAAATAAGTATTTTTCCGATAAAACTATTACAAAACTTTTAACTTGTTTTGAAAAAGGACCACTAGACTTCACCAAGTCAAACGACGAAATTTTGCAGATAATTAAAAATATTTATAACGCAAACGAAGTTTTAGACGAATTTGGCACCGCTTATAATTTAGGTTATTTACTTTTTACCTTATGTAATATGCCAACCTGCGAAAATTCTTCAATAAACTCCACCCCACAAAAAGCGTCAAATGAGTTAATGGAAAAAATTTTTACTTATATCAACAACAATATTTCAGAAATTAAGACCATTGCACAAATAGCAAATTTTGCTAATATATCGCAATCTTACCTATCGGCAATATTTAGACAATCAACCGGCTTGTCCATAATGCAATACGTTAATTCTATAAGAATAAATTTTGCAGCAAAAAGACTGGTTTACACTAACGACTCCATTTCGCAAATTTCAGCTGATTGCGGGTTTGACTCACCAAATTATTTTTGTAACACTTTCAAAAAAAGTGAAGGGCTAACCCCCTCACAGTTCCGCAAAAGCAATAATAAATAACAACGATTTTAAAAGAACCCAACCCCCGCGTTCTCGCGAGGGTTGGGTTATCTATAAACAAAAAGACCACTAAATTGATAGTGGTCTATTTATTATTCATTTATACCATATAATACGCTTGCGTTTTTCCACATTATGTTATCAATATCATTTTTTGTAAGTGACAAATTTTTTGATGCCGTTTTAAATGCCCGCAATATTTCATAACAAAAATTAGTAACGTTTTTCTCATCTGTTTCACGCATATGCGGGTCGCTAGACACGTCACCGTACATCCCCCTAGGCACAACGTTAACATAGTTGCCATTTTCACATATTCTATACATTCTCATTCTCGCAATAGGCATATCCGTTCCAAAAAGAACACGTTTAGAGCCAAATAATTTTATACACTTTTCAATTACAAACGAATTAGTATTTGCAGAAAAATCAAATAACATATTTTTTGTATTTGAAGCTAAAATTTCTAACGAATTACCTAAATCTTCTTCACAATACGCTCTACCTATATGCGCAACGATTAACTTTACGTTAGGATATTTTTGCTCAAT
>JAGCIP010000028.1 GCA_017648525.1 Clostridia bacterium | reverse complement strand
ATGAGTTCTATATTATCACCATAAGAGATAATGTAATGTTGACACATTACCTTTTCTGCAAAGGCTTCGGTATCGTTAAGCAATACCTTTAATGCCGGTAATTGCGGTGCTGGTTGCGCCCAGCCTGCCTCTTCCCATTTACCCGGATTTACACCTTCGCCTTTTACCATGTGCATTAAGTACTTTCCGTCTTCGCATGCTAATCTACACATTGTTAGTTCACCCGTCTTTACTTTTGATACATTAAGTACTCCTTGGTCAAGTAATCCAAACGCTTCGGGGCTTACAGTTACTTCTCCATCTACTATTTCCTTTGGTACGTAATCAGGTACTCCTGCCAATACTCCGTCCGTAAAGAACTCATAAAACTCTAAGTAAGCCGCTATTTGTCCCGTAAGAGCATTTACTATCACTTGCGTAACGTTTCCTAAACAATCGTTTTCTGGTACAGTACAAATGCCGTCACGGTCAGCCAAAAGCATAAATATCATTGCCGGTGGGAAACCTAAGAGTTTCTTCATACCGTCAACGTCTTTTAACGATACCGCCTTATAGTTTCTTTCTTTTACTATATCTTTAAGTGCGAGATAGTATTTTACGCCTTTTCTTACTACTTTTTCATCTGCTTTTTTCAAGAACTTCCAAGTGGATACTGTTTCTTTTATTACCGTGTCTATTTCTTCTTCCGTTTTCTTTTCCGCTCTTTGTACTACTTCAAGCATTTCAAAACACTCTATCTCTGCACCGATTTCTCTCTTTAGAGAACTGCCTTCAAAGAGTGTTCCGTATAGGTGCATATCTCTAAAGCCCATATGTCCTATTTTAGCGTATCTTATTGCATTAAATGCACTTGCTGCTTTACAGAAAGATAAAACCTTGTTTACTTTTGAGGGTTGTCCTATTATATCATAGATATATGTGAACTTATATCCTAGATCCTTAAACGTTTTTCTTAATGCAGTCGTTCCTGCTTGGTCGGCGGTAGTTACTATTCTTCCGTCTTCCATCCAACCGCAAAGTCCCCATAATACCATAGGTATATGGCGGAATTTTTCAGTCACCTTTACTACTGCGTGAGTTGGTATCCAACCTGCAATACATACCACCAAACAGTCAAAGTCTTTACCCGTTAAAAAATCTAGCGCTTTATTTACGTCTTTTTCTGCGTAGTCGTCGGTGATAGGATAAATAGAATATATTTCTGCATCGGTCTTTTTTAGTTCTGCTAACGCACCTTTACATTTTCTTTCTATTATTTCTATCGGCGTATTTACTTCGCCAAATCCCACAAATGCTATTTTCATATTAAAATTTCTCCTTAAATTTTTCTTTTATCTATAATTCTAAATAAAATTTATTTCACGCCATTTGTCATAATAACGCAATCCTAAAATACTTTGAGCTTCTTTGCAAAAGTGAACTTCGTCATTATCACCGACTTTCTCTGCATTGCTTTTAAGGTCATGAGTATTGGATATAAACGCTATTCCTTCATTTATTTTGGAAACTTCTTCTATTGCTTCATATACCGCTTTGCTTTGGGATGTATAGCTTTCAAACCAATATAATAATTATCAAATAATTGTATGTAGTAATATTCGTTTCCGTATTCAGAAGTTTTTACTTCTGCCTTAAAATTACCACGCTCAATTAAAATATTATCCTAAAATAATATCGTAAGCAGTATTATCCATAAAACTCTATAATTTATTACTTATTTTTTTTGAAATATAATCTTTATACCAATAAAAAGAATCTTTTGGGGTACGTTTTAACGTTTCAAAATCAACGTGAACCAAACCAAATCGTTGCGAATAACCACAAAGCCATTCAAAGTTATCCATAAAACTCCAAACGAAATATCCACGAACATCAATTCCTTCGTTTGTTAGTTTTTCTATCACTTTCAAATGCCTTTTAATATATTCAATTCTATTTAAGTCGTGAATTTTTCCATCATCAAAAATCCAATCATTATTGGCAAGACCATTTTCAGTAACATATATAGGCAAATTATATCTTTCAGTTAAGAACTTAATCCCCCAATACATCCCGTTCGGGTCAAGAACTCTTCCCATATCGGTATATTCTGCCGTAAGATAATTACGGGCTTCGTTTCCTTCTTTGTCAATGGGCATGCCACTATAATTGTTGTAACACATAACATCAGTATTACCGACGTATTTTTTCAAATCTGCCTTAACGACACTTTCGTAAAAATCAGGATATTTCTCGTAAATACGAATAGGATAACTTCCAAAATAAAGCGGATCAAGGTAAACGTCAATCGATTCCGAACACAAATCTTTTTCAAAGAATTTACGTCTTGTAAGTTCTATCGTTTTCGCATCTAAAACTAACGGATATTCTTCGAAAGTGCTCATTGCAAAACCACCAATAGTAACGTCTTTTACACAAGAACGGAAAACTTCCGAGAATATGCCATGAGCAATATGTAAATTCAACATACAATCAAGAATTTTTCTTTGATCAAGTTTTTTTCCTGGTGCAAAAACTCCTGAATAATACCCACTGTTTATAATATTAATCGGCTCATTAAATGAAGATACGACTTTTACTCTATCTCCATAATTTTTTGCAACTAATTCTGAATAATCAGCGAACCATTTAGGAAAATCAGCGTTTTCAAAACCGCCTTTTTTAGATAATTCTTCTGGTAAATCCCAATGATATAAAGTCAATACAGGCTTAATGTTTTTCTCTAATAAAGCGTCGATAAGATTATTATAAAAATCAACGCCCTTATGATTTATTTTACCTGTTCCTTCAGGTATCAGTCTTGACCACGACATAGAAAAACGATAAGCGTTAACACCTAAATCACTCATTAAATTTACATCTTCACGAAAATGATTATAGTGGTCAGTAGAAACGTAAGCATTTTGATTTTGATATATTTTACCTTGGTCACAAAACGTGTCCCATATAGATTTCCCTCTGCCTTGCGTTCCGTCATCGCCCTCTATTTTAGCCGCTGCAGTAGTTACACCGTATAAAAATTTTCTATTTTCT
>JAGCIP010000027.1 GCA_017648525.1 Clostridia bacterium | reverse complement strand
TGGGTCCTGCAAGTAATCTTTGCGCTGTGGACATTGACACTGATGACCCGGAAATCATTAAAAAAATCGAAAAGATTTTGCCGGTCTCCCCGCTCCGTAAAAAAGGGGCAAAGGGTTATACTGTATTGTATAAATACAACGGTATGGCTAGCAAATCAGTCAAAGACGATAAGGGTAACGGTGTAGACTTTTTATCATCAGGAAGACAAACAGTTTTACCACCGTCCATACACCCATCAGGCATCGAATACCAATGGTTATCAGAAACAACACTGCTAGATGTGGCAAAAGACCATCTGCCAGAACTTCCAATTTCGTCCGTAGAGCGAGTTTTAGAACTCTTTAAGGTAACACCAAAGGAAAAACCAAAAGAGCCCGTAGCGTTCTATAAGGATGCGAATTTAGACGAAGCAAAACACGCATTAACATTCTTGGACGCTGACGAAAGTTACGACCAATGGGTGCAGGTAGGTTTGGCATTACAAGATGGGTTTGGCGATGTTCAAGGTTTTGAATTGTTTAACGATTGGTCTGCACAGGGTAAACAAGGAAAATACGACGGAGCAGAGAAGTGTTATAAGAAATTCAAATCATTACAATACCCAAGAGAAATTACAATCAGCACTTTGTTTTTCTTGGCAAGACAGAACGGTTATACAGGTCTTGCTGATTGGGGTATTAGCAACGCTATGACAGACGACGACGCAAACAAATTTGACGAAGTTGTTAGCAGTTGGTTTGGAACGGCAGACGCTTTAAGTAAAGATGAAGCCTTAGACATAATTTTGCATCCGGTCGGTTTTATAAAACCTGTGTATGAATGGGTCAAAAAAACCTCGATGTATCGTCAAGATTTGTTTGCAGTAGCGGCAGCGACATCATTTGTAAGTTTGGTATATGCAAAACGCTTTAAGACACAAGGCGGAGCAAGAACAAACAACTATTTGATTGCTGTGGGTCCGGCAGGTTGTGGTAAAGGGCGTATATGCGACCAAGCACAATGGTTAGTAGCACACGCACCAGATAACATCCGTAGTAAACTGATTGGTAAAATGCGTTCTGATGCCGGGCTGATTGACGCATTGTTAAATCGTGAAGGCATAGTATATGCGTATATTGACGAAATCGGTCATTATTTACGCAATATTAAATCAGAAAACGCAAGTCAGTTTTCACGAGCAATAGGTAGCGAATTTTTGGAATTGTTTTCGCACGCAAACGGGACATATTCCACAGGTGCTTATTCTGCGGCGGCAAAACGTGATATTGTAAACATTGACTGTCCTTGCCTTGTGATATTTGGACAATCGGTGCCAAACCGTTTGTTTGATTCACTGAGCAGAGCAGACTTTGAAGATGGTTTTGTACCACGATTCACATTGCTCGAAGTAAAACCAAAAGACCGCATTGCTATTGACAACCCTGATTTTGTTTGCCCAGAAGACTATTTTCCTGACGACATTTACAAATTTGTCAAATGGTTAGACGGATGGACAACAAATGCAAAAGCCACAATAAACTTCGTTGGCGCAGCAACAGGAAAAAGAGACACGGCGTTAGTCGTCCCTTGCACACCGGAAGCAGAAAAAATGTTAAAGGTTATCAAGGAAGACATTAACGCAAAACGCCGTGCGATTTTAGAAACAGATTTGATTGACCGTCCATTAGCCCGTGCTTATGAACAAACAATCAAATATGCGTTATGCGCTTGTGAATTTATTAACGACAGACCAATGATAACTGAAAACTCTGTGCGCTGGGCAAAGGCTTTGGTTGATTATCATTTGATGGTTACCGAAGAACATATACCAGATATTACAGACACCAGTTATGCAAAAGACCGTGTACGTATGACAAATGCGATGCCGGTTGGCGTCAAGATGACCGACAAGATGTTTCATACGTTTACAAAAGATGTTCAACCGAACACACGTAAACAAATTATGGACGACTTGATACATCAAGGCGTTTTGGAATGGGTTGTAGAAGGCGATAAAAAATATCTAAGGAGAACAAAATGACACGAGTTATGCAACACGATACAGCGTTAGCGAGATTTTGTAACGAATATTATGGCACAGTTAAAGCAGCGTCTGAAATCTTAGAAATACCATATCAGACTTTGTTGAACAACTGTCGTAACCCTCGTCGTGGATGGGTGCACGTAAATAAAATGGTTGACCGTTTTATGAGCGAAAACGAAGCATTGAAAGAAAAGGTAAGATTCTTAAATGACCAGTACGCACACCTTGCAGACGAATACAATGCAGTTGTTCGTAAATACGAAGAAGAAATCAACAAAGGAGAACTGTTATAATGAAAGCGTTTACCTTGCCTCTTAGATTGCCGGGTATTAACGAATACCAAAACGCTTGTCGTCGGCATCCAATTCAAGGTGCGGTAATGAAAAAGAAATGGATGCAGGCGGTTATGGTATACTTAACGCCCGTAGCAAAACTTTCGTGGCCAGCGCAATTTGAAATCATTTATACAGAACCAAATAAAAAACGTGATATTGACAATATTACAGGGTTTGGTTCCAAAGTGATTTTAGATGCGTTCGTTAAGGCGGGTTTTTTGCCCGACGACGGACCTTCTTATGTCAATAAGATAGATTCGTCGGTTGTATACGGAGACACGCCACAGATTGAAATTTTCGTCAAAGAAGAAGGGGACACGTTGTGGGCTGACATCAGCGACATCGACAAACTTTTTGACGAAGCAACACGTTGGGCAGAAGAGAACAATATGCCTGACAGACCTGTTCTACAACAGAACACAAAACCAGTCAAAAAAGGACGCAAAAAATGAAAAAGAAACAAAAGAAAGACGAACCATACAAAATGCCCAAATGCTGTCAAGAAGCGATAGCAAGAGGACGTAAATTTTGTCCTGTATGTCATCAGACATTTATGGACATCTAATCAAAGGAGCAAAAATGAAAAATGAAAAAAAGAACCTTACTGGAAGAAGTCAGTTGGTGGGTAATTCCGCTATCGTGGAAAAACGTGTCTGGGTGGCAAGCGATGGCACAGAGTTTGCGGACAAAGAATCAGCAGAAAAATACGAAGAAATAATGCAAAACCCGCACTACAAGACACTGAAAGAAAAAGTTGAACAGTTAGAACGCACGGTTAACCATTTGCAACACGACTTGCTTATGGAACGAAGTAAAAACCCTTTCAAGGATGTTACGATAAACAGACCGCCGTATCTGCAACCTTCATATATGGCGTATAACCCAACAACAGGAGCGAACAATGGCTAAGGAAAATTTAACATCGGCAGACCAATATAATTGGGCAGATTGGCACACATCAAGAATTAAAGGTATGTTCGAAGCATTACGTTGTCAAGGTGCAATCACACCTGAAATGACAGACGAACTGTTTAGAACATTTAGCCAAATTTGGCGCTTTGCAACAAATGCGGCTTATGACCTTGGTTACACAAACAAAAGCGACACAGCGACTTTATTGCCACGTGCCGATTAAAAAGTCAAGGAAAGGAGAATCTATGTTAGACAGAGATTTAGATTACTGCGACCAACAAATTGAAGCACAAGAAGAAAAGGTCCGTGCTTTACATAGTGCCCGCATACAAGCAAAGAACGATATGTTGGAAGCCAATAAAGTGTTAGAGTCGGCCCGTAAAGAAAAAAACCGCACACATCACGTGTATCAAGTTTTGGAAAGTAAGTTTGGACACGAACGACGTATATTAAAAGGTATGACTACACATCGAAAAAAACTCAAACTCTTAAAGAAACTGCAACAAAACCAAAACGATTACATAGATAAAAAGGCAAAAAAATGCGAACAATCTTTATAATGTTGTTTTTGTGCGCCTGTCAACCGGTAGATATACCAAATTACAATATATTTACTGGTTGGCAAGAAGTAAACAAAACCTATTAAAAGGTTTACTTTAACCAAAGGAAGTAAAGGAGTGGATGATGATTGAAGCAATCAAATGTCGTAAATGCGGTGCAAAACCACACATTGTTAAAGTTGAAGAATGTTATTATGCAAGATGTGATAAATGCACTAAGTGGCATCCGTTTGAATTTTTAGGAATAACACCAAAAGCAGCAATTAAAAATTGGAACGAAGGCAATTTGCCAAATGGTTCACGCAAAACACAGGAGTAAAATATGACAAAAAGACAAATACCGGTAATGGAAGTTACATCAAATAGACCAACCCCTATGGAAATTGCGACTTGGCACCGCAATACATTTCCTGACACCGGGTTACAAGGGCAAAAGAATAAACTTAATGAAGAAAAGCGTGAATGGCAACAAAGTCACGACGTTATGGAACTAGCAGACATTTATATTGTTTCTTGTGGACTGTTGCGTTTTGATAGTGCAGAAGCAATGATGGGCTTTCATTATGTCGAAGAACAGTGTATGCTGTTTGGAGTGTTTCATAAAAAATTATTAAATGCTGTTGACAAGAAGATGCAGATAAATTATCATAGAGTATGGAAAGCAACAAGTGATGGCGCATATCATCACGCATAAGCACAAAGGAGGGACAAATGCTTACAAATGGTTGGGAAAATGTACAAGTACAAAGCCCATCGGCATTAAGACTCTCCGCAGAAACTATACCGCTATCTCGCCTTTACGATAGCGGTTTTTTTGTTTCAGCGGTATTTGGGTCAGAAGCCTGGGTTATTAGCGAATCAAACTTTGAACCACAAATTTTACGTGTTATAGGAAAAATACCAGAAACGATGTGCAAAGGTATGATTAAATATAACGAGAAGCAATACAAGCGTTTTATTGCTAAGCAGCAACAACTCCTTGCGTCTCGCTTATCAGCGCACCGTTGTCAGTCTCAATTATAACCTTGTATGTGCCATTAGGACAATAAAACACAGGGAAATAACCACGCCCGTCTGCAATTAACGGCGATGTGTTTTTGATTGTGCAAGCAGGGTCAGAATAAGTTATTTGTTCGTTATCTGTACCGTTAGCATAAACGAATAAGCGTGCACCAGCAGCAGGTGTACCATCGAAGTTTATTGCTGACCATCTAGGGTCTTTAATCATTGGCATATCATTCTCCTTCTGTGAATACTGATGTGTTTTGTGTCCCGTATCTATTTGCGTTACGGAAGCCTACGTTAAAGCCTTGTGACACGTCGTGGAACCATTGGTCTACAACACGGTCTAACTGCAAGCGAGTTGCAGGGTCTTTTGATGCAGTGTTTATAAACCAATTAAAATTATTCCAGGTCGGGTTGTCCATAATCTGTTGCATTTGCTTTGCAACGGCAGGCGTTACTCCGCCAGGAACAATGTTTTCCCATATACGCATTAAATGATTTGTTGTTGCAATAGGACTATTGGTAAACGCAGCAACGGCTGTACCTAACGCTTCTTGTGCCATCTTGTCTGTTTTTAAGCCAGGTGTAGCGGAAACAAGAATATTCTTTAATGATTTTGCGGCACGTATTTCTGGTTCCATAGTCTTCATATATTGTTTGATACCATCTTCGCCACCAAGCATTACACGCATTTGTGGGTTTTTCTTAGCACCTTCAACAGCCTTGCGCCATTCTAAATCTTTGCCTTCTTTTGCAAGGGTTTTTAACTTGTCTAAGTAACCCATTTTAACAGCAGTAGATATAGCGATTGCTTCATCAGCGGTTGCATTGCCGTGAGAATTTAAGAAATTACGCAAAGAGTCCGCTTGGTCAACCGGGTCTAAATTTCTACCAAAATCGTGAGCCTCAGTCATAACGTCTTCAAACTTTTTCACGTTATGATAACCACGATATTTGCCAGATAAGTTACCAGGGTTGTTTGGGTCGCCAAACGCTGTTTCTAGCGTTTCGTTCAACCCTTCACGAAAACTGCCAATCTTTGAACCTTTGCCAGCCTGAATGTCGCCCTTATTAGCAAGACGGTCAATTAAACCTTTCATATCGTTGACATCGCTTACATAGTCCATACCTTCGTCAAGCATTTTTTTAACGTGGTCTTGTGCTAACCCTTTTGCTTCTGGCCCGTTCAAGTCCATACCTGCGCCTTTTGCACGTTCAACCAATTCAGGAAAATCGCCAATTTCAGCACCCTCAATCAGTTTATTATACGTAGCGCTGTCGCCCATTTGTGCCGCTTGACGTGTTTTTGCTTTGAACGTAGCGTGTATGTCTGGGTCTTGGGTCAATATAATATTCCCTTCCTTAGCCAAATCTTCGCCAACCGCTCTATTTTTAGCACTGTTAGTACCCAAAGCGTCAATCAAGCCTGTTTTGCTTGTATCAAAGTCAACATCGCCCAATTTTTGATTACGCTTTAACGCATCCATAGAATCGTCTGTAACCTTTTTGATTTCACGTTGTGTAATCATTTTTGCAGAGCGGTCAATGTCTGTCATCATAGTTACAGAAATGTCATTAAAATACTGTCTCAAAGCAGGGTCGTTTCTTAATGCGTGAGCAACTTGTTTTTGTTCCTCTTCTGTTAAACCGCCCAGTAAATCACGTTGAAATTCATAACGTGCTTGTATCGGGTCCATACCAGCATCTATTTTAGCCTGACGTTCATTTTGTAAAACTCTAATTTTTTCTACGCCACCGAAACGATTGGCTGCGTTACGAGCACCACGACGCCAACGACCAACGATGCTACCCGCACTACCAAATACAGCGCTCCAACCAACACCGTTTATAAAATCATCAGAATAACGGCGAGCATCCATACGATATGTACGCCACTCTTCGTCTTTGGATGCTGCACGAACAGCGTCTTGTGCGGCTAATTGCGCTGTACCGATTGCTGCGTCAATAGCAGAACGTCCAGCATAACCAAGGGCCTTTCTTCCCCAGGTTTTAACCGCACTGCCTGTGGCTGTTTTTGCTGCCGCTTGTTCCGCTTCCTTAACCGCACCTTTGCCAGCCAAGGCTTTTATACCTTTATAACCGAGTTTAACTGCTTTTGGTCCAAGTCCACCAACGAACCCAGCCATACCGCCTAGCATACTTGCAGTCGGGTTATCTTCTGCTGCACCAGCACGTATCATTTCTGCTTCTGGCGTAATAAAATCTTCCAACGATAACATTACGTTATCGCCAGCGTGCAGTAAGAACGACTCAGCCCAACTTAAATCTTTACCATATTGAAATGCCGCCTGTTGTTCTGCGTGAGCCATACTGTCTTCTGCGGCAACATTTGGTACTTCCGAATTAAAGAACGGAGAATTTGTACCATTGTTGCGTATATCACGCATCATAGCGCCTTCGATTGGCTCGTCGCTTTTCTTTGGTCCTGATGGTTGAGATAATTTTTCTGCCCAAGCAATCATATTCTCACGTTGCTGGTCATCAACCTGTCTGTCGGTTTCCTTAATTTGCATACCAGCATAAGTAGCATAGGCGTTCGCACGACTAGCAAGGTCATTATAAATCATATCGTCGCCAATGCCTTTTGTTCTTGCGTTAGCAATCATAGACCCGATTTGGTCCTGTGTTACACCAGCGCTTTCAAAAGCGGCTATCTGCGAATCTGATAAACGTACTACCATTCTACGCCTCCGTCTACTTTTCTTCTGTTGTTATTAACTTGTGTTGCAGAAACAACGTTTGGCCTAACTGCTTGTTGTGCTTGTTGTGGTGTAACATTCATACCCATCTTAGACGCCTTCCAAGCAGTAAACTTGCGTTCTCTGTCGTAATATGCTTTTAAGCGGTCACGGAAAGATATAAACGCTTTCTTTCTTGCAGAAGCCGGGGCAGACGGGTCACTAATCAAACCAATGATTCTTGCTTGTTCTGATTCGCTATTAAACACAGACGATGTGGCACCCGCCTCGTTCAACTGTTGTATAATGTTTAATATAACACGAGTTGTCAATTCGTTCAGTTCCCCGTAATCTTTTGCTGTCTTTGGGTATATTCCAACACCACCAGCCTTCATACCAATATTAGTCATAAAACCAGAAGCGTTTGGGTCTTCGTTTAATATATCTATCGCTCTTTGAATAGCGTCAAGTTGATTATCTTGTTCAGCAACATAATCATCCCAATTTTCCATACGGAATTGCAACTGTTCGTTCGCCGCACGTTCTTTTGCTGTGCCTTTACCTGCGCCAGCGCCACCAGCGCCACCAATAGGCTTCATCATAGCAACAGCAATCTTTGCACGGTTATTAGCGTCGGTACGATAATTTTGACCTTCTTGTTGTGCCGCTGTATTTGCTCTCAATGTATCAGCATTTAATTGTGCACGCCAATTAGCACCGCCTTGTTGTATATTAGTACGGTTTGTTGCGCTGTCTTGTTTCAAAACTTCTCGTTCATAATCAGCGGCGTTATCTAACTGATGTATGTATTGTTGCAATTCTGAGCGTTTGTCTTGCAACGCTAACGCTGTTTCGTTCTTGCCAGTAGCGATTGCATCTTTGATTTGATTATCTAATGCGTTCATTTGCAACTGAGCAGAAACACGCTGTGCGGCGATTGCTTCCTTAGAAGCATTGTTAGCGCCTGCAACATCCATCTTGCCACGATTTTGTAAAGCAATTTGTTGTAATTTGTTATAGCCCTTCAACTGTTCTAGTTTCAATTTGTTATCTGTGCTGTTGAAGAAATCAGACGCTGTTACATCGTCAAGACCTTGTGTTTCGTTTGGTAATAACTGTTTAATTGCTGCACCATATTTTCTTTTCAGGTCCATATTATCAGTTGCAGCAGCACGTGCAGATAAAACTTTTGCACGGTTGATGTCGATTTCTTTGCCTTCTGGGTCTTCTTCCATACGGGCTTTTGCACGTTTATTGGCTTCTTCTTCCGTCATACCAAGATATGCAGAGCCAGGAGCAATAGCAGATTGGCCATATAAATTAGGCATAGACGCAGATATTTTTAACAAATCTGCAATAGTCATCATTGTATTAGATAAACCAGAACGACGTTTTCTGGCTGATTGAACACCGCTTAAATCTACATCTTCTGAATCAAGGTCTGAGCCCGTAGGCAAATTTTCGCCAGCAAAACTTTGACCGATAATTTCTGTTTCTGGTGCACCAAAACCACCGGCATAACTTACACCAACGTCACGCCAATCTATATTTGGTTTGTTTGGAACAAGATAATCTTCTACACCAAAACCACCCGGAACATAAGATTCATTTGTGATTTCTACGTTGTCCACGTATCTCATACTAGCCTCCTAAGCGCCAATATTTTGTATAAATTCTAAGAACGTAGGCTTAATATTACCATTGTCGTCAATCATATTCATAGACGAAGCAAGTTGCATCATATCGCCTTCGTTTCCTGATTCTTCGTCGCCAAACACGCCTTTTTTCTTTTTGCTTCCGGCACGAGAAAAAGCATCTTGCCAAGAACCATAATCTCCCGCAAATTCTGCCCCGCTTACAGTGTCAACGTCGCCATTACCACTTAATTGACCACCAATTTGATGACCGATAGCCGCACCAGAAGGACCGCCAAAAATAGCACCGATAATAGTACCAATACCAGCAGTTAAACCCGAAACTTGTTGTGCGTGTGCTTTTGCACGGGTTGTAGTGCTGTCAATATTAGATTTAGCCAACGCTGTGTTACCAGCCTTCCAACCAGAAAAATCTAAATTTTCATAAGCCATATTAACCCCCCTTAAAAACCTAAGCCCAAAAAGCCACCGTGACCAAACAAACCACCAGTATTTTCCGCAGCATATTTGTTTGCTGCTGCCGTTGTATTTGCGGCAGACAATTCGTTTGCCATACCTTCTCTTGTCATTTGAACATTTGCCAGCGCAGTAGCCAAATCTGTTGCACCAATACCCATTTTTTCCAAGATGCTCGCCTGAGAACCGGTTGTGTTATAGCCAAGACTAACACCTTCTTTCAACTGGCCTAAACGATTGCCATAATATTGGTTAGCAAATTGTAAAATTGTATCATCCAAAGCGGAGGCTGTTGAACCAGAACGCAACAGTCCCGAAACTGCTCGGTTGCTCATAACCTTTCTTTCCGCCAAGTCTTGTAAGTCTTGGAAATTCTGGTCCTCAGAAAGGCCATCAACGCCACCCATAAGCAAACGCATATATTCGTCTAATGAAGTTAACCCTGCATCAGCATAAGGTTGATATAATTCTTTTGCTTCTTCTAAATACTGTTGGTTTTGTTCAGTAGCACGTCTTAATTGGCCTTCAATCGACCCGTTAGCAGTAGCGGTTAAATTATTACGAGAAGTTATAGGAATAGCACTGATACGACTTGCTGTCGTTCTGTTTATCGAACTAACCGGGGTTACCCTTGAACTAATCGAAACCATTTTTTTCTCCTTGGGTTGATAATACCACAAAAAGCCTTAAAAGTCAAGGAATAAAGAAGCGGTTACCTGATTTTGGTGCTCGTTGCTGAATATGGACCCACCCAGGCGTATATTTGAAGTCCTCACAATACAAACCGAGTTCTTCTAATTTCTTGACATTCTTTTTTAACCATTTTTGCAATTCGCCATCCGGGTCCGCAATGTCTACGCCGTCGCCAGTGAGATGACAGGAACCAAATGGAATCTTGCTTTCGTCAGTTATACCTTTTTCTTTGTATATGCGAATCTGACTCTGCCTACTACGCAGGCAGGAAGAAAAATATCTTGCGGGTTTGAACCCTAACATATTTATCTTCCAAATAAGTTGTCCTGCGTTGTAGCAAACCTCAGGCGTGAAGTCTTCGGCCACACATCCTGATTTTACGCTCCTGTTGTACCATTCACTGAATACAAATTTCATTTTTAGTCTGTTATTTCTGCCATAGTTACAGTTATAACACCGTCAGTTGTGCCACCGTCAACAGTTATATCTTGCGATGCAACTAATGTTTCGTATGAACCAGCAGTTGTGATTTCTGCTGCGCTGCATTTGCCTTCCGATATTGTAACCGTTACAACACCTGCTGTATCGCCAGTTGCGCCAGGAACAGTAACTTCAACTGTTTCTGCTGTGTAGCCGTCACCGGCAGTCTTTACGCTAACTGCATTTAATTTATACTTAGGACTTACGTAATCTTGAATTGTTATAACGCCGTTATCTACTAAATATTCGATAAACGCATCAACTGTTGAATAAGCAGATTGCAAGACCATTATACCGTCATAAATATAAACAGCCGCCGTTGCCGTTGCGCTGGTTGTCGCAATCAAATATGCCGTTTCGGCAGAATCACGTGTAGCAGACCAAGTGCGAACCAAACCGTTTTTCAAGTCTGTGCCGAAATTGCCGTCTGTTTGCAAGTATTTGCCGTCGCCATCCACTAATACTACACGGTCAGTCTCTATCGTGCCAGAGAATAAACCGTGTGCATCGGTGCTGGAATATTTAACGTCGTTAATTGAACCTATTGTCAATTTATACATCGTGTACTCCTATTTTTTTCCACCCTTTTTTCCGCAAGCCATATTTACCTCCTTTGGTTTGATAGCCCACCGTTTCTTATAAACTCCAAGCGTTTCCACTCGGCGTATTCTTGGGCTGTTAAAGCGCCTTTTTCATTATTGCAACGCTTGCAAGCCCAAATCTTTGTACTCGGCCCTAATTCTTTCTGCCGAGACTTTGGCGGTTCGTGTTCGACCGTCATTTCGCTAAGTGGAAGTTCTTGAAGACAATAAGGGCATACGAATGTTTGGCTTATTGTATATAAGTTCTTCCACTTGCGTTTTTTCATTATTTCTTTTTAGCCTCTGCTTTTTCGATTATTGCAGCGTCTTTCTTTGTGAAGAAGATGGAGAATAAATCTAAGATTTTTAACACTTTTGCCCAGAAAGTATCATCTTTCTGCGTTGGTGTTAATTTAACCACAGCAGAACAGAACGCCACTAATATACCAAATGCAGCGGTAATATCTTTCCAGTTTGCAATTAACCAATCTATCATTTTTTGCTCCTTTTTTCCATTATTGTTTTCATTTCCTTTATCATCTCAGCAAGATTATCAACCTTGGTGTCGATGCGAATTACTAAGTCGTGGTCTTTACGCATTTCTTCAATTTGACCTTTCAACTCCTCAATCTCCTTCCCTTGGTCTTTTAATTTAGTAGTAATCATACCCCAGGATGACCCGGCAGTAACAAGAAATGTAACGATTTCAGACCAGTATGTGTCCATAATACCCTCCATTATGGTTGAACGTCTAACTGTTGCCAGACGTAAGAACTTCCGCTCTTTACACATTCATAAAAATAACCGTGTGTGAAATCTGTATCTGTTTCGCCGGTGTACATCAAAATTATGCCTTCGTACGCCTCGGCCGCTTCTGGTAATTCTTTGGCTTGCATACCACCGCCAACAATAGTAACTTGATAAACTTTACCCTTTGCATTAGCAGGGTCTACTAAAACACCTTGTAATATAACACCAGCCATCTTTTTCTCCTTTTATTGTCCGGTGCGAGCCAACTCACACAAACGCTCCCTTGATATGACTTGTGCCGCAGTTTTGCTGTTATTGACATAAGTTGTCATATCAACGCAACTGTGGGTTGGCGGCGTTGATGATTTCATCAGGCCACACCCTGTTAAAACACTCATCATTATTATTACCGATAATACGTTGAAAGTCAAGAATTTTCTTATTTGCCGCACTAAGCGCTTCCGCTTGTTTTTGCGTAAGTTCGTATAATTCGGACCGCACCTTATTGCCACCAGAAGCATAGCCCGTCTTAAACGCATATAAATGCGTTCCGAACAATATGATGCAAATAATCGCACATACATAGACATACTTCATTTATTCTCCTTACGCATAGTCCGCAGGACGCCAGATTATAATAACTCCGTGTCCACCAGAACCGCCAGCCCTACTTGAAAACGCAGAACCTGTTGTGTTTGCTATACCGTTTGCACCAGCGGTTCCGTTTGTCCAAGCGCCACCACCACCGCCAGCACCAGGTGTACTAACAGTTGTGGACGCTGTATAATCGCCACTAGCACTAAACACACCACCTGTTCCTGCGCCACCACCTGTCATTAACGTTCTTAAAAAAGCAGCGGTTAATGTGCCGGCTTGTATTCTTGATGTTATAGTAGATTGCGACGAAGAAGCCCCGGCTCCTGCACCGCCGCCAGTTCCAGCAGTTGCTGTTGATACAGTAGAATTTGAGTATACGCCGCCGTTATTTGCTCCGCCAGTAGCACTGTTAAAACCGCTACCACCAGAACCGCTAACAGCATAAGTAGAACCAATAACAGTAGATGTGTCGCCTGTTGCGCCAGCGTTACCAGAAGCGCCTCCGGCACCACCATTTGCAATAACGCCTCTATATGTAATAACAGAATACCAAGTACGGCACGAAGCCTGTCTACCTGTACCAGAACAAGATGTATGTGGTATGCTTACAGAATAAGTACGACAACCACCGGAACCACCACCGCCGCCATTTCCACTTGTAGCAGAACCACCAGATGTTCCGTCAAAAGTTAAACTTCCGGCTGATGAACTGACGCCGTTTCCGCCGTTAGGGTAAGACAAATAATCAGAACCATCTTTTGTAATCACAGTGTTGTTCGCTGCGAAATTAAACGCCAAAACCTGACCAGCAACCAAATTTGGCAAATCTACAACATACGCATTGCCAGAAGCACCACCGCCTAGGCCACCAAACATCATTGCAGAGTTACAACTTCCACCAGAACCGCCGTTTGTAATAACTGCCATTTTGTAATTATCATCGGTTGGCACAGTCCAAGATGTGTTGCTTGCAAAATATTGTACACCCATATTATGAGCAGAAATCGTTATAGATAAGTTCGTTGCAGATGTTATATTTTCAGCAACACTGGTTACAGTGTCATAATTAGTTTGAAATACAGAATATGTAACAGACGAACCCACAGGAATTGAAATCTGTTGTGTTCCTAAGCCAGAAACAGGGCTAACCCCTTCTGCGTCAGTCGATAATGATACAGTCGCATTTGGCGCATACGTACCTCTAATATATGGCGTTACAGAGAATATTACCATAGTTTTTTGCAGTGTTACTGGTATTGTTGTGTTTGCCAAAATCTGCACATTGTTTGCACTTTGTGAGTCGTAATTTGCGTGTGATACAGACCAAGATATTCTTGAATCATAAGGCACAATAGCCGTATTTGCATACGTTCTGCCAGCATAAGTGATGTTGGCCACAGAATCTGCTGGGTCAGGCGAGATTGTTACTCTTGCATTGCAGGTTAATGTTTCTTCTTGTTGTGTTTCTACAACTTGAATGTCCGTTGTTGCGTCAAGCAAATCTGCATTATTATTTGGAGATACTGTACAATGAACAGTCACGCCCAAAGGAACAGTTATAGAATTGCCAACCTGTGTACAACCAGTAGCGGTAAGAGTTACAACAGAATCAGATGGAACAGGTGTTATGCTTAAAACGCCAGTGGGCGCAGACGATAATTCAATCGCCATTGTATCTGGTCCGGTTACAACAAATTGTCCTGATTGAGTATTATATGTTGGTGTTTTTGCGACAGACCAACTTAAAGTTGCGCCAATAGGAAGCGTAATCGAATTACCAGATTGTGTATAGCCTGCGGAAGTCAATGTGACTGTGGCATCAGAAGGGTTAGGAACAATGGTAACAGTTACCATTTTTGTTTTCCAGTAGCCATACCATAACAAATCTTGACTTAAAGCCCTTGTCATAGCACCACCCTTATACTATTGCTTTCTTCAATACAGCACCTACATACCACGCATTGTCGTTGTTGTCCCATTCGTAATAGATATTATAAACACCCGCTTGCGATAAATCAGGAGCAACACCAGACAAATAGTTTGTTGTTCCTAAGTTAATCTGTTGTGGGTCAACCATTTTTAATTGAACAATTATTTGATTCAAGATGGTTAAATCTAATGCGGCAGATTGTGGCAATGACATTGTTGCGCTGGAAGATAAAACAATTTTGTTAACTTTGTTTGCTTCCAAACTCCAAACACCACCAGCAACAGTTGGTGTAACAACAGCCATCTTTTTTGCATAAGTGCCAGAAATATCAGGAATATCTGCGGCGGTTAAATCTGCACCGCCTGTAACCAAACCGTTAGCATCGTATGTAATCTTGCACTTTGTGCCAGCGGTAATAGCCTCGTTCTTTGTTATTTTTTGATTCAACTGTACTAATGTAGCGTAAGTGCCGGACAAATCAGGAATATCTGATGCTTCCAAATCTGTTGCATCGGTAATTAGTCCCTGAGCATCATATTTTAATTTTGTTTTCCAAGAACCAACATAAGGAAGCGCTTGTTCAGCAGTTTTAACAATAAGTTGCCAGCCACCTTGTTTCACGCCATCGTGAACACGTATTGTGTGATTGGTTTCATCATAAGTAAACTCGCCCAAGGCACCAGTAAAAGCATCATTTTGAGCCGATGTGCCACGACGTCTTTGAACCTGTGTTGCCATCTATTTCTCCTTATTGTTTTACTATAACACTTTTTGGTCAAAAAATCAAGCATTTTTATAGAACGTTTAATTTACCTAATTATTCTGGTTCGTTCCCAATATGCGGTGTATTGTCTGTTGCATCTCTACACGATTATGACGACCCTATGACAGCAGAATTACCAAATATAATAGGTTCTTTCGGGACAGGAGACCAAAACTCTGGCGTATCATCGGTAATAAGTAGTGTTTCTGGTGCTTTTACAAAAGCAACAGCGACAAGTGTTGCTTATGCCGCAAAAGCCGCTACCGCAAGTAATATTTTTGGTGTAAATTTTAGCGCCAAAAACAGTAAAAGCGCCTATTCTCGTAACGATAATGTCGTGTTACCAACTCGTGTTAGTATGAGGTTTTTTATTAAGTACTAATATTTAATACAATGTTTCATAATCGGGTAAGTTCTAAACGGGTAAAATCTACTACTACCCATCGTAATTGCATTGCCACTATTGTTAAACACGTTAACCCGAGCGCCTTTTAATAAAGGAATATAAAAGGTAGTACTTTGTGTGTTTCCATTATAATCGTCTGTTCTATAACCGCCATAATAAATATTACCGTCTTGGTTATAGATTGTTATACCATAATCTTCTTTCCAAGAACCGGCGACCACTAACATAAGCAAACCGTCTTCCGGTGCGGTATATGCGTCGCCAGGAAGACTAACTGGGCTAATAACGTATTGCCCGCCAATACCTATGCCGGACTTTTGGTAACAGGCATTGGTTAAAGTCGGTAAATTAAACGTTGGTTTTTATTGACAAACAATATTTTTGGTATACAATAGCCAAAAAGGAGTGCCAAATGATATATGCTTATCTACGAGTGTCGACTGACGACCAAACGTGTCAAAACCAAAAACTTGGTATTGAGCAACTAGCCCAAAGACTAGGACTTACTATTGACAAATTTATCACTGATGATGGTGTTTCAGGGGTTTGCGACCCTAGCAAACGAAACTTAGGACGTTTGTTACACAAGATGCAAAAAGGCGATGTTTTATTATGTAGTGAAATTTCTAGGCTTGGACGCAAATTACTTATGATTATGGACATCTTAAACACGCTAGCAAAGAAAGATTGCTTGTTATACACTGTGAAAGACAACTTTGTGCTTGGCGACAATGTACAATCAAAAGTTCTTGCTTTTGCTTTTTCGCTTGTGGCTGAATTAGAGCGTGATTTAATTTCAATGCGAACACGTGAAGCATTAGCAAGATTGCGGGCTTCTGGTAAAAAGTTAGGGCGTCCAGTTGGTTCTGTAACCCGCAACCATAAACTTGACCCGTATTATGACCGTATTGTGCGTTGGTATGAGCACGGATGGAGTAAAGCAAAGATTGCCCGTAAGTGTCATTGTGTTGATAAAACCCTGCGGAAATATATGCGAAAACACGATTTGATTTGACAAAAACAGCCAAATATGATATACTATCTTAACAAAGGAGAAACAATGGACCATTACTATTCCTGGGACGAAGAATCTAAAAAACTTCAAGGCAGACAAGAAAGACAGGTTGACCCGCTAGAAACACAGATTGCGGGACATACGGTTTATTGTGGTTTACCACAAAATGCTACTTTTGAAGAACCACCAGAAGAACAGGAAGGTTATGACATTGTTTGGGCAGAAGACCACTGGGAATATCAAGAAAAGAAAAAAGACCCAGAACCAGAACCATACGTGCCTACCGAAGAAGAAAAACGTCAAAACGTGCGTAGTTATCGTAATTATTTATTGCAAAGCACAGACTTTTCTCAGTTAGACGATGTTCCATTGGATGAAGACGAAAAAGCAATGTATCGTGAATATCGTCAATATTTGCGTGATTATACCAATGGCGAAGAGTGGTGGGAAGAAAACCCACAGACCTATGATGAATGGCTTGTTGCCCATCATCCTGTTGGCTAAGCATATTTAACGAACCTTTAATTTACCGCCTAGTTATGTGGTGCCCTTGGGGTTGTATTCTGGTGTGTATAGTTCTTTATCTGACAAACGTATGAGTTTTGACGTAGGAAAAACAAGCGGCGGTGCGTGGCTTGTTGGAATATCTACAATAGATAGATATGCTTACGTATGGAGTACATCTGGCGGTACATCTGGCGGCGGAGGAACTGGTAATTCGTCAGGTTCAACTTGGACAGATTCGATGTATGCAAATAATGCAACTGCGTCTGGTGCTATTGCGAAGAATATCATAAAATACTAATACTTGATAATACTTTTGGTCGAAAGATTTTTTGTAAATTCATAACGAAAAATAACCGTCGACACATTACTTTGATAATTGTATGTGAAGGTCTGCCCTTTTCTCAAAGGAAGATGCAAACTACCAGATAAATAGGTTGTTGCTCCGGCTTGTGCCCAATAATCACAATTATTCAAAACTACCCACGCTCCCGTGTAACTAGCGTAACTATCATTTTTTAATTTGGTCCATATTTGTAACCAACAATCTTCTGGCGCAGTATACTCTGTGCCGCTTTGCCCGACTTCTACGTCTTGGAAAGAGTAGCCTGGTATAGCGGTTCTAAAAACAGACCAGGCATTAGGAATATTAAACGTTGTACTTCCGTCCCCACTTCCGTAGGTGGTTCCTATTGCGGCGAACAAATCAGCATACGTGGTACGAGATACAGCAGAACCATCACACAAAAGATACCCTGTTGGTACCGTTGTACCAGCAAAAGGTTTAATCATACCGGGTTTTTCTGTTGTTTGTGCTATGACGTTTGCGATTAAAGCGTCAACTTGCGCTTTTGTATACATATCGCCTTGTCCGCCCGCCACAATTTCATCGCCAACTCTTACAGACATAGAATCTCCTTGCCAATGTTTATAGTATATCAAAAATAGTCCAAAAAATCAAGTATTTTATAGCAACGTTTAATTTACCTGATTTAACAGCAGGTGTACCTATTGGTGCTTTTAGTACACAGTATCTTGGTTATAAAGACAATGGACAAGTTCCAAACTTGAAAACCAACGGAGTTATTCATACTTGGAATTACAATACACAAGGAACCTGGGTAGATGGTCCAGTCGGTTCTGGTGGCGCAACTGGAACTCCTTATGGTTTGTCTGTTAACGGAGGCTATACCTGGTCACGCCCTGGCGATTTTAATGCTTCCAGGGTATCATCTGTTTATGTGGACGGGGTATCACGTGTGCGTCCAGCGGGTGTAGGGATGCCTTATATTATAAAATACTAGTATTTAATAATATGGTACATTAAAATTCTTTTAGGCTGTACTTCTGTATAATTAGAATTATAAATGTTAGAACACCTGTTTGCATTAAAGTCTAGCAACTGGGCGTATAAAGCGCCAGAGGCGTTAAATGTGGTTACGCCCTTTCCTGAATACGGCGTTAAACTATTGCCAAAAGCCCCGGTAGGTGTCGAACTCCCAAACCCGTAGGACCACCAATCTGTAAAGCCAACAACATTTGGCAACACCCCGACATCTTTATAACCAACATCAGCAGCGTTAGTTATACAAGTTATTGTACGAGAACCAGTAAGACTCGGTAAATTAAACGTTGTATTACCATCCCCTGCTCCGTAGGTTGTACCAATGGCAGCAAAAAGATTTGCATAAGTTGTTCTCGAAATCGCCGAACCGTCGCATAACAAATAACCAGGCGGAACGGTTGTGCCTGCGTATGGCATAATCAAGCCAGGAACGATTACACCATCCGACCCATCGTCTGTGATTATGTATACTGTGTCTGTTGCGTGAGTGCCTAATGCGTTATATTGAGCAAGTGTTCCTTTCCAGGTTTTTACAATACCTGAATTTTGATTAACCACAGCATTGGCTTGCAACTGGTTAGAGCCGTTTCTTGTGATTGTGCTATTGTCAATAGACACATCTGGTATAACAATATCTACGGCTTTATCAGTTGGTGTTAATGCAGTACCGTTGACCTTAATTGTTTCAATCACGTTTGCCTGATAACCATTTGGGTTAGTTGCATTATATGGCGTGTAGCCCAAGGCTGTTGTAACCATATTATAAGTTATGCCTGTGATAAAACCACTATCGTTTGTTAAATCGGACACCTTGGTTGGAACAGGTACATCTACTGCTTTACTTGTAACCGTTAAAGCAACACCGTTGACTTTTACTGTCTCTATAACATTGGCTTGATAACCGTTAGGGTTTGTAGAATCATACGGTGTATAACCCAATGCGGACACAACCATTTGATACGAAATACCAGTGATAAAACCGCTATCGTTAGTGAGGTCACTCGTCTTTGTTGGAACAACAACATTTATTGTGGCATTTTCGTTTTGGTTTGCTGAAAAAGTACCAATCGCTGTTCCGTTTTTCTGTACGGTTAAGGTTCCGTTATAAACAGTTGGAATAACAGTTGTATCTGGCAATGCACCAACATCTTCGGCGTCCAAAACAACTTCGCCTTCTTTTCCGTTGACACTTATAACATTTCCTACGCCGCCAGCAGTTAGACGAGACAAGTATAAATACCACGCCAGTTCCATAGAACCGTTTTCTTTCATAATAGGAACGTTTATCTGTGGTATTGGTGTTTTTACCATTTATTGCTCCTGGTCAAAATCTACATCTGCCCTTAAAACATTTATCATACTTGCGGTTGACAAGCGCACACGGAATGTTCTTGTAATAGACGAACCAAGGCGTCTAAACTGCAATTTGCGATTGTATTGCCCGTAATTGCCCAAAGAAACCATACGTTCTGGTCTCCAAGTATAGCCGCCGTCATCTGACCAACTCAGCATAACGTGGTCGTTTGGCCCTAAACCGGTATCAACTTCCAATGTCAAAGAACGGAAGAACATACGTTTTTTGCTCGGCATACTGATTGTTGCAAAAACAAATTCACGACAAATTGTTTCGCCGGCGTCCGTGTGGTAGTCACTGTCCATCTTGTAAAGCATAGATTTTGTTTTACTAGACACCAACAATTCGCCACTCGGACGACGCACAATGTATTCTCCTTCCCATTCGCCACCGTCGCCGGTTTCACGTTCCGTCCACGAACTTGTGGTCAAATCATACATAATCGTCTTGCCAAACGCCTTAAACTTCAAAGCATAGAATATGTGCCCGCTTTGTGCAAAAACTTGTCCTATAACAGATTTGCGCTGGTCTTCTGTCTGCAATACACCCCAACTCTTAATCATATCAAGCAATGCTGGTGTTGAGATTGGTTTTAACGAATAACCATCAGACATATAGATATTGCCATCGGCACCATAAAACAAGAACGAAGATTCATACGTGGCAATACTGTTTTTGCATACACACCCTTTGTTGATGTATGCACCAGGCACGTGTGAAAAGAAATCGTTGCCCGCTTCGCCAGTAGGTGCCATAACTTCGATGCTGTTTGCACCAAACGCCCATACTTCACGCATATTTCCTTTCAATGCAGTTAAATTAGTCAACGCTGTTTCTAACTGCAAGGAATACTTTAATTCTGTGTCAAGGACGTCTGTAAACTGCACATACGAAATACCGTTAATTTGGCACGAAGCAAGGAACGTACCAGATATGTACGCAATAGATGTATAAGCCGTATCGCTTGGTTGTGTAGGCGGAACCGCTGGTGCGTCTGCTGTCCAGTTGCCCGGAACCTGCATACCGCCTTCTGGTTCGTTTGATGTACAAGTCACAACAACTAATTTTTTTGCTTCCGAATTAAGAATCAAAACATCGTCGCCATTTGTAACCATTTGAACAGGCGAAGTTGGGTTTAATTGCCCAATATCAGCACCCCAGGAAAACGACGTAATCTGGTTAATAACATCAAGTTTGTTTTTGTACAAAACCATAATGTTATCGTTCGTAGCAACGATTAAGAAGTCCCGCATATAAATCATACCAAGCACGGGTTTATCGCCACCAAAATTATAATAATCTTTCAAACCAGGTGTGCCAATCAACATATATTTATTTGAAGCCTGGCCACCTTTTTCCAAAAGCAAATTCAGTAACCGTTCAGAACTAAATGGTTTAGAGCGGGACTGGTACGTTTGCTGTGGTAATGGTAAATCAGCCATTGTGGTACATCCTTTGGTTTGGCATTATGTCATACGACGTATCTTCGTTATCGTGCAACATAGCGTTTTCTTTCGATGCTTCCGCTTTTGCGACAAGCGCTTGTATTCTATCAACTGGCAACTGATAATGATATGCCAATTCAGCCGCCAAACCATCTTCTACGGCTTCATAGTATTCATCGGGGAAATCTGGGGTGCTACGTGCATCTTCCAGGAGCGTAAGTGGTTCAACGTACGAGAACCTCAGATACTCCCCAAACTTATCTGGCGTACCCCAAACCATCATTTTGCCATCCTCTGCTTCACGCATAAAGCAGTAGTTTACAGGTTCGCCATTTGTTTTTTCGCTTGGCAATAACAAGAAATCTTTTAATGCCAATGCGTTCATTGGTAATTGCATTTGTGAATCAAGGCTAAACTTCATAACGTTCATAACTTCTTGTGGACGCTTAATTTGTTCGCCATACAAATATACATCTACGTTTTCAGCGGCAATGTCATCAAAATACAATAATGATTTTACTTCAACATCAGACACAAAATACGCTTTACTGTTGTTAAAGAATATATCGGTTACACGACCAGAAACACGAATTTGTGGCAACCATACCGGGTTAAAGTCATTGGTTGTGTAAATTTCTGTACCGATTGTACCGTCGTCCATCATTACACCATACACAGCAATAAAAGAACAGCCGTCTTTATAACCCCAGGCGCTCTGTGTTGAAAACATCAAAGGCATCGGCAAGAAGTTTACACCGTCCTTAGAGAACGAACAATACTGTGTATGGTTCAAGTTCAATATTCTATCGCCAACAACACAACGGGCTTCGGAATAAACACCTATGTCGGTAAACGTGTGCATATCGCTTGTTACAAATGTTTGTGGAGAGCCGATATAAACTTTTTCATCAAACACAGCAGGAAAACCGACTGTTGGCAATTCAACTTCCCAATATGTAGCAAAGTTTTCGAAATCTGCGGTGCCCGTTATGCGTCTTGCGTTTCCACTTATAATCGGGGAAATAAAGTAAAAATAATCTTTGTATTCAACAACGGCTTCCGCACCAGATAAAGCATATATTTGCGTAAGTGTGTTTCCGGTTAATATAAACACACCTTGCGTTTTGTCATACAAATACACATTGTCCCCAATGCCAAGCAACTTAAATTCTGTAAGACTTTCAGCACTTGTGTCGATAGTAACCCAGGCGTTGTCATTATCTTTGTAAAATAAATAATTTGTATTGTCAGAAGAATCAACCGCAACTAAATATTTGCGAGCATCGTCAATGGTTGATGCAAACGATTTTATGCTTGCTGTCGAAGTCAATGTGCCCCAATCTTCCAAGTCAACAGCAGGGTCTGTTACATAACCCCAATCATCAGTTTGAACACTAGAAGTATCTGTTACCGAACCCCAGTCTAATTCTGCAACAGGAATAATACCAAGCAAGTCAGACCAAATCGCCTGTGTTTGTGGGTCAATCACACTTTCTGCTTTTAAGTATGGTTTACCCAAATCACGTAATTGGTCTTGGTTGAACGGCTCTTTGGTTATAATCATATTTCCGTCAATATAATCAACATCCATAAAATCATCAACAGTATTATCACGCTTTAACGCAATACGCACAGTGTCAGCAGGTGCGTGTGTTAATTCAAGTTTACGATATTGTAATGGCTCTTTTTGCAAATTACGAGCAAAGTAAAAACTTGTTCCGTATACCAAAAAGCCATTTGTAATATTACCAGCAGACAAAGAACGGTTGATTGTTATTTTTTGAGCAGTTGTATCAACTAATGAAACCGTAGCATATTGCCAAGTATTATTATATTGAAAATATACAGTATCTCCAACGGCAGGCATAACCGTTTGGTCTCTAAAAACTAACGTGTTAAACGCATTGGCTTCCGTTTTTATATCGGTCGCTGCGTATGAAAAACTGTTGCCATAGAACACACCGTCGTTTGTCAAAATAGTAATATCTAACGGCTGTTCTAAATCAACGGTACCTTCTGTATAATTAACCTTTTCGATAATCGCTTGTGAAGACACCGTATTGTTAACAACAATAAGTTTTTGTCTTGGTGCAGCGTTCTCTATTGTGTTCAAAGCAATAGTAACAGCGCCTATTTGGCTGAAATAGTTTACGTTTGCTTTGCTAAAACTCTTATATGCTTCGGTTGCCAAACTATATTCATTTTTATTTTTGGCAAATGGCATATAACCACGTTTTATCTTAAACAAGCGAAAACCATCGTTATTCCACGATTGGAGCATAACATTTAATACGTGAGCAGCGTCGTCTATCTCCGCTGCTGTTGGCTCAGATTCAGGACAGGTAATACCCGCTAATTGAAAAGCGTGTTTGATTAAATTGTTTCTTTCTTTGTCCAACATTAAACGCTCCTATGATAATTTGGACCAGTCTGTCAAAGACGGTTCTTCTTTTAACTTCCAAGGACGTGGGTTTGGAACATTGCGTTCCTCTTTCGGTATATTAATAGGCATTTCTTGTGGGTTTCTTGGCTCCCAGCAAGTATCACGACAAACTCTCTCGCCTTTCCAATTAAAAGTGGTCTCGCTCGCATACCGCACGGAGCCGCATATATCGCACATAACTTTATATTCGCCTTTAACATACGGTTTGCGAGACGACATTGAGACCACC